>CAXBGV010000118.1:0-8157 GCA_963975235.1 uncultured Flavobacterium sp.
CCGTAGGTATCCATAAACCATTTTTGTAATGCTAATAAAAACTCCACTTACTATTATTTATTATAATTATGAAATGATTTCATGATCTCATCCGATACTAACTTGCCTTGCAATTGGTATCCTTTTACAGTATAATGCACTCTGTCGGCTGCAATTATTCCACTTCTAAAATTATGTTCTACACCATTCATTCCTCCTAATAAAGAATAAAAATCATAAAAAGAATACTGGTTTTTTACTGCCGCTTTTTTCAATTCCTTACAATATCCATCTACAATAGTATTTAACTTATGGTTTGCTAAAAAAGAAGGTGGCGGAGTCAATACTAATATGGGAGCATCAGGATTACTCCTTTTGCAATTTTGAACAAACAACTCTAATTGTTGCATATATTCGGCATTGGTCAATTTACCATAGGATTCATTTGTTCCAAATGAGACTACGATTAAATCCGGTTGCAATCCTTTTAGCTGCTCAAAAAACAAAGGATATTTATTGTAATCTGAAAACTTGGCTCCGTTCACTCCCAAGTTGTGATAGAGAAGTCCGTGTTTGTCATTTTCTAAAATCACGCCACTTAAAACATAATCTTGTTCCTCCTTATTTGGTAATAAGTAGATCGTTTTTAGTGCTTCGGCAGTTTGATAATAATGAAAGTTCTTTGTACTCAACAAGGGAATTGCCTTAAATGAAGATGTAGCTTTGTCTACTGAAGTTGTTTCATTTGTTGGAATTTTTAAAGTTTTTCCAAAAGTAATTCGGTCAGACTTTAATCCGTTTGCTCTCTTAACTTGCGAAATACTTAGACTGTACTTTTCAGCAATTTCTGAGATCGTTTCTCCTTTTTTTATTTTATGAACAACTACTTTGGGAGTTACTGCTTTTACAACTATTTGCTCCTTGGTCGTAGCAACTTCAAACAAATTTCTGTTGTTGGGAGTAATCACTTTAATGGTATTAAATGTATTTCCTATTTCTTTAGCATTAAGCTGCAGCACTACTTTTTTTGATTTAGTACTCAGTAAAATACCACTAAGTCCTATTGCATCGCCTTGCTCAGGATAAATATTACGATAACTTTTCCATACGACATTTGACGAAAACCGAATATCAGATGAACCATTAGTTTTAGCTAAGTTATGCGGAAAAACAAACCCTCGACCCCCATTACCGAAGAAAGACTGTAAATTTTCTCGAATTTCATTGGTCATTACATCCGCCTGAATATGGGAGTCACCAATATGTACGATATTTATTTTTCCTGCTTTGTCATTTTTTAACCTCTTTAATTTGGCTAAAAAAGAAGTGATTTCTGTTACATTCTGGATTCCTCCAGAACTATTATCAGAGACAGGAAGAGCATCTGTTGTTGCGTATACGTCCATAGTTGCAGTTGTGTCATTGGTTTGAGAACATCCTCTAAAAGGCATCAATCCTAGTAGCAC
This sequence comes from uncultured Flavobacterium sp., assembly GCA_963975235.1. Lineage (GTDB taxonomy): Bacteria > Bacteroidota > Bacteroidia > Flavobacteriales > Flavobacteriaceae > Flavobacterium. Next base: position 1,446 of record CAXBGV010000118.1, read on the forward strand.
TAGTATATAAAGTTTATTGCCCATTGCTGTTTTCTTGATTACTTATTAAAGTATCTGACCTGTTTTTTTGAGCGCTACTATTTTTTACGGATGGCTTCGATTGATCACGTAAAAGTTTGTATTTTTCGTAGCCAAGGTCTAATTCTTGAAACAACATTCCACCAATTTTCTTTGAACCTCTAAAATTAAAATGCGTGTAATCCTTGTTTGCTAAAGGGGGATCTTGTTCTACCCATTTAGCCATAGATCCACTACCTCCCATTAATTTATACAAATCAACGTAGGCTGATTTGGTTTTCATAGCATAGCTCTTTTGTGACCGTGTTAGCGGCACTACAGCTGAATCCGTTTGCATAGTTGTATCATATTTTGTTGCTTTGTCAGCAGTCGAAACAACTAAAATTGCGGCTCCAGGAAAACTTTTTCGCAAACGCTCTACTGTTTTTGTCATACTTTTATCGTACCAACCAAAATCTAATGTTCCGTATTTTAAAACATTAGTACCGTAATGTAGCACAATAAGATCATAACCTAACTTTTGTTGAAAAGCGTTCATGAGCGGCACATCAAATTTAGAAATAGGAATTCCAGAATTACCTCGTTGCGAAAAATTATCTACATGTACACCTTTCCCATTATCGAAATTAAGCCCATAGATAGGAATTGATTTTGCTTTTTTGAAGCCAATTTTAAGTGATTGCAAATTATTTGGTGACAATTGCAGCGTGTTTAAAATTGAATTCGGACTTAATTTTTTAGTAATAGTATCTTTATTTGCTTGATAAGAAATCACCGCATTTTGATTTGCAGCATTCCCGTAAAACAAAGTTGGATTATTTAATTGTGTCGTATTTTTACTTTTTCCCGCTTTGTATTTTACCCAAGTAGCGTTGATCGTATCATTAGCAAAAAAGACATGACCGTTTACGGCAAAAGGACGAATAGGTTTTTTTACATTTAGATACGATTGCATTTTCCAGTTTTGAGAAAACTCATGAACTACGGAGCTGCGAGCAGAGGCTGACTCTGAGGTAATCGCAACAAAACCAACACCCTGACCACCAAACTTATTTTGATACTCAGCACGAAAATCTTGAACGATAAAATCGCCATCAGTCATCGAGTCACCGTAGTAAGCAATACGCACTTTTCCTTTGTGATTCGTTTCAAGTTGGTATAACTTTTCATAAAAAGCAGTTAAATATTGCCAACCTTTATAGTTGTCATACGAGTCCTCCATAAAAACAAAACCCTGACCCGAGCCTACTGTTACGGGTGGGTTTTGAATTGTGTTTTGATCTGAATTGGTAGTATCATCAGCAATCGCTTCATCAGCAGTTTCTAATTCACCTAACTCTTTATCTGCATTTACAGCATCAATTAACATGCTGTCAATCAATACATTTTTAGTGCCTAGCTCTTTATCCGAGAAAAGTTTTTTGGGTAAAACCTCCTTGATCCCGATGAAAAAAAAGGTTGCTAAGAAAAGTATACAAAATGATTGAAAAAAATAAGTTTTTGTTGTGTTCACTTTTAAACATTAAACAATTAAAATACAGGCAAAATTACATGCGTTCTGGAACATTGATTCCCATTAAACTAAAAGAGGCTGCAATAATATCAGCTACTTTTTTAGATAATTGTACTCTAAATATCTTTTTACTCGCGTCTTCTTCTCCCAAAATAGGTACGGCCTGATAAAATGAGTTGTACTCACGAACTAAATCATAGGTGTAATTTGCTAATAAGGCTGGACTATGATTATGTGCTGCGTTTTGAATTACTTCTGGAAACAACTCAATTTGTTTTAATAATTCTTTTTCTTTTTCATGCAGCATTGAAATTTCTGAAGTTACCGAAAAATCAAAATTAGCTTTACGAATTATAGATTGTATTCTGGCATAAGTATACTGAATAAACGGTCCTGTATTTCCTGCAAAATCAACTGATTCTTCCGGATTAAAAAGGATTCGTTTTTTAGGATCTACTTTTAAAATATAATATTTAAGAGCACCCAAACCAATAGTGTTGTATAATTGTGCGCGTTCCTCTTGAGAGTAACTATCCAGTTTACCCAAATCTTCGGCAATTTTTTGAGCAGTGCTTGTCATCTCTTGCATCAAATCATCCGCATCGACTACCGTTCCTTCGCGGCTTTTCATTTTACCTGATGGCAAATCAACCATTCCGTATGATAAGTGATACAAACTAGAAGCCCAATCAAAACCTAATTTTTTCAAAATAAGGAACAACACTTTAAAATGATAGTCTTGCTCGTTTCCTACTGTGTAAACCATCCCACCTACATCAGGCATATCTTTTACACGTTGAATCGCTGTACCAATATCTTGCGTCATGTACACAGCTGTACCATCGGAACGAAGTACGATTTTGCGATCTAAACCTTCATCTGTTAAATCAATCCAAACGGAGCCATCAGGATCTTTTTCGAAAATTCCTTTTTCGAGACCTATGTTTACAACGTCCTTACCAAGCAAATAAGTATTGCTTTCATAATAATATTTATCAAAATCTACTCCTAAGTTTTTATAAGTAATCGCAAAGCCATCATAAACCCATTGGTTCATTTTTGCCCACAGCGCTTTTACTGTTTCATCTCCTGCCTCCCATTTTTGAAGCATTTCTTGCGCTTCCAAAATAATTGGCGCTTGTTTTTTAGCCTCTTCTTCTGTTTTTCCTTCACTCATCAATTGAGTAATCTCTTCCTTATAAACTTTATCAAATTTCACATAGTAGTTCCCTACCAACTTGTCTCCTTTTTGACTCGTTGATTCTGGCGTTTCACCATTTCCAAATTTTTGCCAAGCAAGCATTGATTTGCAAATGTGAATTCCACGGTCATTGATAATTTGTGTTTTGTACACTTTTTTACCCGAAGCTTTAATGATTTCGGCAACAGAGTATCCTAACAAGTTGTTACGAACGTGACCTAAATGAAGCGGCTTATTCGTGTTTGGCGAAGAGTACTCGACCATAATCGCCTTATCATCTGGATTAGGAGTTACAAAACCGTATTTGCTATTGTCTTTAATTTGATTAAAAAACTTCAAGTAGTACGCATCTGATATCACAATATTCAAAAAACCAGACACCACATTAAATCGGCTCACTTCGTCTAAGTTTTCGACCAAGTAATTTCCTATTTTATTTCCTAATTCTACTGGATTACTTTTAATCACTTTTAATAAAGGAAAAATAACCATTGTAATGTCTCCTTCAAATTCTTTCCGAGTAGTTTGAAATTCAACTTTGTCAATAGCTACGTCAAATAAAGCCTGAATTGCTTTCTCAATAGAAGGTGTAAGAATTTCTGGTAATGTCATGAATATAATTTTAGAAGTGCAAAGATAATTTTAATTAACTAAAATGTCCGCAAAAAACTGTTTTATGGTTTCAAAAAAGTAAAAAAACTATGCTTTATTTATTCACAGTTCAACAACTAGGCTGCACAGGATCTTTTAGATGTACTTAAAAGCGAAATTACACCAAAACAATACCTTCTTTTTCTGAGCTATAAAGAGCAATGAATGAGTAAATTAAAAAAGATAGCTTGTTATTACCCAAAGAAAAACCCGAAGTTCTAACAACTTCGGGTTTTCTAGCATTTGAAAAAATATCTTTGTTAGATACTATAAATTACCATTTAATGATAACGCTTCCCCAAGTAAACCCACTTCCGAAAGCAGCTAAAACTACGGTATCTCCTGATTTAATTTTCCCTTTCTCCCACGCTTCTGTTAACGCAATTGGAATAGAAGCAGCAGTTGTGTTTCCGTATTTTTGGATATTATTATAGACCTGATCATCATTCAATTCGAATTTCTTCTGAATAAATTGAGAAATTCTTAAATTGGCTTGGTGTGGAATCAACATATCGATATCAGAAACCTTTAAATTATTGGCTTCTAACCCTTCGTTGATAACCTCAGCAAATCGTACAACTGCGTTTTTAAATACAAATTGTCCGTTCATATGAGGGAAATAACTATCGTCATCTGGATTATTATCGGCAATAATGTCCGTAACCCACCTTGCTCCCATTCCTGGTGCAAGAAGCGCTAATTCTTCGGCATGCTGTCCTTCTGAATGCAAATGTGTAGATAAAATCCCTTTAGTCAAATCTTCTTCTCTACTCAATACAGCCGCTCCAGCACCATCACCAAAAATAACTGAAACACCACGACCACGAGTGGTCATATCCAATCCTGTAGAATGTACCTCAGAGCCAATCACTAAGATATTTTTATACATTCCTGTTTTGATATACTGATCTGCTACAGAAATGGCATATACAAAACCTGAACATTGATTTCTTACATCAAGTGCTCCCACGGTTCTCAACCCTAAATCACGTTGTACTAATACTCCTGGGCCAGGAAAATAGTAATCTGGACTTAATGTAGCAAAAACCACAAAATCAATATCTTCTTTAGCTACACCAGAACGCTCAATAGCAATTTCGGCAGCCTTAACACCCATAGATGTAGTCGTATCTTCTCCTCTGATAATGTGTCTTCTCTCCTCAATACCCGTTCTTTCCTGAATCCATTCGTCAGTTGTATCAATGATTTTTGTTAGATCATCATTGGTGACAACATTGGAAGGAACATAATATCCTAACCCCGCAATTTTTGAATGATACATATTGTTGTTTTATTAGTATAAGATTGCAAATTTAATAATACTTTAAAATATATGTGTACAAATTACTCATTTTTTAATAGATAGCCATTTTTTAAAAAGTATTGAACAACAAAAAACCCTATTTTAGCGTAAAAATGGAATCGCCGCGCCCCTATTCCTGTAACAATTTTGCTAAAAAAACAACATACATGCAATACTAAAAACCTATTATATGAAATTAAAAATAACCTTTGTCCTTTTTCTTGGCTTAAGCCTTAGCGCTATGGCACAGGAAAACTTAAGCTATCAAAAACCTTCTAAATCAATACTAGATTTAGTTGATTATGAAAGAGCACCATCCGTATCAATGGATACTAAAAAAGAGTATATGTTGCTTACCTACAGAGCCACCTACAAAACACTTGACGACTTGAATCAAGACGAAATGCGTTTAGGAGGATTACGTATTAATCCTATTACAAACATATCTAGCTCAGTTACCTACGTCAACAACATCAAACTAAGAAAAATTAAAGATAAAAATGAAATTCAAGTAACTGGCTTACCTGAAAACCCAAAAATCACCAATTTGTCATGGTCGCCTAACGAAAAGAAAATTGCTTTTTCGAACACAACGAGCAATGGTGTATCCTTGTGGGTTGTAGATGTTGCTACTGCAAAAGCTACTATGCTTACTGAAGATAAAGTAAATGCAAATCTGGGGAATCCGTTTAGCTGGTACAACGACAGCGAGAACATTTTAGTAAAGATGCTTCCTAATAACAGAGCAGCACTACTAGATGAAAAGAAAAACTTACCTACTGGACCTATAGTTTCCAATGCTAGTGGTACGGCATCCTCTAATAGAACGTACCAAGATTTATTAAAAAACAAAAGAGACGAACAAAATTTTGAAAACATTGTTACTGCTGAATTATACAAAGTCAATTTAAATGGTTCTAAAACTTTATTTAAAGCAGCTGACATGTATGCAGGGGAGAATTTCTCTCCTGATGGAAATTATTTGATGATTAGTACCATACAAAAACCGTTTTCTTATATCGTTCCCTTAAATCGTTTTCCGTCTAAAACTGTTGTTTATGACAAAGAAGGAAAAGAAATTAAGGTCGTAAATGAAGTTGCCTTAAACGAAATCATGCCGAAAGGATTCATGGCTACGCGCACAGGGAAAAGAAACATGGGATGGAGAAATGACCAAGCAGCTACTTTGTATTTTGTACAAGCACTTGACGAAGGTAATCCGGAAAACCAAGTAGAGTACAGAGATGAAGTACTTGAATGGAAAGCGCCTTTTAATGAAAACCCAAGTTTACTAATAAAAACCAAACAACGTTTTGCAGGAATTATGTGGGGAAACGAATCTACAGCAATAGCAATGGATCAATGGTACGATACGCGTAACACCAAAACCTATTTATTTAACCCATCGGATGCGAAACAAGCACCAAAAGTAATTTCAGATAGAAATTCTCAGGATATTTATGGGGATCCAGGAAATTTTGAAACTGTTAAAAATGCTTTTGGCAAACAAGTACTAGCTATCGAAAATAACAATTTGTACTTATTGGGTGCTGGATTTACTAAAAATGGTCAATTTCCGTTTATTGCTGAATTCAATCTTAATAATCTGCAAACTAAAAAAATTTACACGTCTACTTACACCGATAAAAAAGAGGATTTGCTTTCTATTGAAGATTTTAAAAAAGGAGAAGTATTGGTTCAAATTCAATCTAAAAATGAGTTTCCTAACTATTATTTTAGAAATATTTACAAAAAAAACCAACTTACACCAATTACCAGTTTCAAAAACCCATTTGAAAGTATCAAAAATGTAAGTAAGGAAGTTATTGAATACAAAAGAAAAGATGGTGTGGCGCTATCGGGAACATTATACCTACCTGCCGGTTATGACAAGCTGAAAAAAGAAAAATTACCACTTTTAATTTGGGCATATCCAGCAGAGTTTAAAGACAAAGACTCAGCAGGGCAAAATAATCAAAATCCAAATGAATTTACAATGCCGTACTACGGATCATTTGTGTATTGG
>CAXBGV010000119.1:0-8136 GCA_963975235.1 uncultured Flavobacterium sp.
TTGAATTTATAATTTTTGGCTAAAAATAATCATTTTACGTCTGAAATGAATTTTCTTTGCATAAAGAAAACCCAACTTATGATTGATACTATATTTTATCTCGCCTCTTGTGATACTTGTCGAAAAATAATTAAATCTTTACCAAAGGATATAAATCTTGCGTTTCACGACATCAAACAAGATCCAATAACGATAGAGCAGTTAGAGGAAATGCACCAAATGGCAGGTAGCTACGAAGCATTGTTTAGCAAAAAAGCACAACTTTACAAATCGATGGGCTTAAAGGATAAGAATTTAGACGAGGCAGATTATAAAAAATACATCTTAGAGCATTATACTTTTTTGAGTCGTCCTGTATTTGTTATTGCCAATAAAATATACATTGGGAATACACAGCAAAATATGCTGCAAGTAATGAAAGCACTAGGATAATGTCAAAAAGAAATCTGGCTCTTGCTGGAGCAACCCTTGTCTCTATTATTTACGGACTCACTTTTACTATTGCGAAGGATGTGATGCCACAGTACATTGATGCTTATGGTTTTATTTTTTTGCGCGTAGGAGGTTCGACTGTTTTGTTTTGGTTGGCGTGGTTGTTTATGCCCAAAGAAAAAATTGATCTTACTGATTTTCCCCGCATAATCGCAGCTGCTTTTTTTGGAGTTGCCTTTAATATGCTTACATTTTTTAAGGGATTAAGCCTTACTTCGCCCATTTCTGCCTCTGTAATTATGGTTTCTACACCAATGATTGTATTAGTACTTTCGGCCATTATCATGAAAGAGCGCGTGAAAAAAAGGATGGTAGGAGGCATACTGCTTGGACTGGTGGGAACTGGGTTTTTAATCCTTTACGGTAAATCGATTGCTAATGCTCCGCAGGCAGGCTACGGCAACTTTTTAGTTTTGCTTAATGCCATCTCGTATGGTTTTTACCTGATTATTGTCAAGAAACTAATGAACCAATACAATGCCTTTACTTTTGTAAAATGGATTTACTTGTTTGGATTCCTTATGGTGGTTCCCTTTGGATACGGCGAATTCAGTCAGGTAACTTGGACAGAGGTTCCAATTGACATTTTATGGAAAATAGGATTTGTGGTGGTATTCTCTACTTTTTTAACCTATTTATTGAATTTACTTTCAATGAAGGAATTAAAACCCACAACGGTAGCTGTTTTTATTTACTTACAACCGGTTTTTGCTACGGTTTTTGCTATTAGCCTTGGCAAAGACGAATTGAACATCGTAAAAGTAGTTTCGGCTATTTTAATCTTTAGCGGTGTTTACCTCGTGACAGCTCCAAACAAAATCGCTGAAACTAAAGCTACAGAGGAGGCTAAAAACTAAATAAAGCACCGCTCCCCTCTTTTTTCTTATCTTTGAACACTTTTAGAAAAAAATATGATACAATCAATGACTGGTTTTGGTAAAGCTACTTTGCAATTACCAACCAAAAAAATAACAGTAGAGGTAAAATCGTTAAACAGTAAGGGTTTAGATCTGAATGTAAGAATGCCTTCATTGTACCGCGAAATGGAATTGGGTTTGAGAACTCAAATAGCTTCTAAATTAGAAAGAGGAAAAGTAGATTTTTCTATTTACATCGAAAGCACTGCCGAACAAACATCGACTAAAGTTAATGCGCCAATCGTAAAAGCGTACATGAATCAGCTTAGAGAAATTTATAACGGAGGTGATGATACCGAATTAATGAAAATGGCAATTAGAATGCCAGACGCATTAAAAATTGAACGTGACGAAATTGATGAAAATGATTGGACTGAAATCCAAACCGTTATCGAAGAAGCAGTTCTAAACATCTTGACATTTAGAAGAGATGAAGGGATGTCACTTGAAAAAGAATTTAAATTACGTATCGGAAACATTCGTCAGTACATGACCGAAGCACTAGCACTTGATCCAGAACGCGTACAATCTATTAAAGATCGTTTACAAACCGCTATCGAAGAACTAAAAGTGAATGTAGACGAAAATCGTTTTGAGCAAGAACTGATTTATTATCTTGAAAAACTGGATGTTACCGAAGAAAAAGTACGTCTGACCAATCACCTGGATTATTTCTTGGAAACTATCAACGGTACAGAAGCGAATGGTCGAAAATTAGGTTTTATTACTCAAGAAATGGGTCGTGAAATTAATACAATGGGTTCAAAATCTAACCATGCACAAATGCAGAAATTAGTCGTTCAAATGAAAGACGAATTAGAAAAAATAAAAGAACAAGTATTGAATGTTTTATAAAGTAATTAGTAACTAGTGAATAGTAATTGGACCCTAACAAACTACTCACTAATTACTATTCACTAATCACTTATATAGATGAAAAAAGGAAAATTAATTGTTTTCTCGGCACCTTCAGGATCTGGAAAAACTACGATAGTTAGACATTTATTAGGTCAACCTGAATTGAACTTAGAGTTCTCGATTTCGGCCGCTTCTCGAGATGCTAGAGGCGAAGAAATCCATGGAAAGGATTATTATTTTATCTCTACCGAAGATTTTAAAACTCACATTAAAAACGAAGATTTTCTAGAATGGGAAGAGGTTTACAGAGACAACTTTTATGGCACACTAAAAAGTGAAATAGAACGCATCTGGGCATTAGGAAAAAACGTGATTTTTGACATTGATGTTGCTGGTGGATTGCGTATAAAATCTAAATTTCCAGAGGAAACACTTGCTGTTTTTGTAAAACCGCCAAGTATTGACGAGCTTAAAATCAGACTTAAAAAACGCTCTACGGAGAGTGAAGACAAAATCAATATGCGCATTGCCAAAGCATCTGTAGAGCTTGCAACTGCGCCACAATTTGACGTTGTTATAAAAAATTATGATCTAGCTATTGCTTTAGAAGAAGCTTATCAGTTGGTAAAGGATTTTGTAAGCAAGTAAAAAATTATTCCACAGAGCTTTGCAAAGAATAAAAAAGAGAGACGCAAAATGGATTTAAGTACTTTGCGAATAGCTGCGAAGGATTTTGTAAGCAAGTAAAAATTATTCCACAGAGCTTCACATAGAATAAAAAGAGAGACTCAAAATAAGTTAGTTTCTTTGAGAAACTCTGAGTCAACTTTGCGAAGCTCCGCGAAACAACATATTTATGAAAATAGGACTTTATTTTGGAACTTTTAATCCCATTCATGTTGGTCATTTGATTATTGCTAATCATATGGCAGAACATTCTGATTTGGATCAAGTTTGGATGGTTGTCACACCACACAATCCTCATAAAAAGAAAAGTACTTTACTGGATGACTACCATCGTTTGCACATGGTTCACCTTGCTACCGAAGAGTATCCTAAAATAAAACCTTCGGATATTGAATTTAAATTATCACAACCCAATTACACAGTAAACACTTTAGTTCACCTAGAAGAGAAATATCCTAATCATGAGTTTTCATTGATTATGGGCGAAGACAACCTAAAATCACTTCATAAATGGAAAAACTACGAGGTCATTTTGCAAAATCATGACATCTATGTTTATCCCAGACTTGACGCCAAAGATCAAATCAATGAACTAATTTCACCAGAAGTGGAAAATTTAGATCTAAAAAATCATCCCAAAATTCATATTATTGATGCGCCTGTAGTCGAAATATCGTCTACTTTTATTCGCAATAACATCAAAGAAGGAAAAAATATTCAGCCGTTGTTACCTAATAAAGTTTGGGAATATATTGATCACAATATTTTTTATAAGAAGTGATTCACTTGCGTAAAAAACAATAAAAAAGCCTAAATAAATTGTATTCATTTAGGCTTTTTACTTTATTAATTATTTCTAACTAACCCTTTTTAATTTGGTTTCTAATCTCGGTCAAAGTCAAATTGGTTAATAATTTTCCGTCTCTAAAGACTTCTTTTAGCTCCCCTTTTTGTTCTTCTTCCCACGAAACCTCATCAGTTAACGTGTATTGACCATTTACCAATTCAATTTTCATCAATCCTTTGGCTGATTTTTTAGTTCCATCATCTGTAATCGGATCTTTAAAAATGGCTCTACCCTCTCCATTTACCTCTCCGTAAGTGGCTTTCATTGCAAATCCAAAAGTATCTCGAGTATTGTATTGGTAAGTAAAAGATCCTATTCCAAGTACAACGTTTGTAGACGCAAAACCTTTTTCTTTCAAGCGCTCACAAATAGCAGTTGCTCTTGCCACAGTAATACTATCGCCGTAAATTGCTCCTATTTGAGGTACTAATTCTTTAAATCCTTTTGCATTTGTGCTACCACCAAAAACGTCCCAAAGCAATTCGATTACTCCTTTCTTTTCTTGTTCGGTTTTTCCGTTTGGATTTCCGCAAATAATATCCACTGGATCACCACTATCTGGACGAATTACAACTTTACCTTCTCTTGAAAGAATTTCGTCTTTCAATCTCGGTAAATAATCAGTAAGCACTTTCCATAAATCCCAAGTATCCGAAACGATAGAAACAATTCCTTTTGGGTATACCTCACAAATTAATCTTTTAAAAGTTTCATATTCTCCTTCAGTAGTCCCCATACACATTACAGAATGCTCAGTTGCAGCAACAGAACCTGCAATTAATTCAGTATCAGAATTAGCGTTATAATAGTCTTCAAAAAACTCAATAGCAGGAATCGTATCTGAGCCTGTAAAGCTCAATAAATGTCCCGCCGCAGATGTTACAGCAGCTTCTATACCTCCCATTCCTCGCATTGAGAAATCGTGCCCTTGCCAATCTACAAATTCTGGCATTGAAGATGTTTCGGCAGCATATTTATCTAACACTTGACGGTATTCCTTAGCAATAGTAGCCGAGTTACAAGGCAACCAAATGACAGCCGAAAGTAAGGTTTCGAAATAATTTGTAAGCCAAAAGAATTCTGGCAACGTATTGTACATCGTAAACATTGGCACACGAATAGGAACACTTGCCCCTTCTGGTAAGGCTTTAAATACCATTGGAATATATCCTAAATCGTGTAAATCTTCAATATGCTTTGTACCTACTTGGTTTTCGCCAAGGTAATTATTGATTCGGCGTGCATATTTTTTTACTACTTCTTCTTTAGGTTGTTTGAAAAAATACAAATCGAAATCCTGAATGATGTATTTTTTAAGGAAATATTGCAATCCAAAGAACACCACTTTTTCAATTCCATCAATTCTTGATTTTCTGGGTGTCCAGTTTGAATATACTAATGTTGTTCCGTCTGGATATTGTCTTTTGTGGTCTACTTTGTAGCCGTCTGTTAATAATAATGGGTTCATAGTGTTAAGGTTATTTTGCTCTAATGGAGCTTGTTTTACGTTATAGATATTGCGCTCCGCTGGAGCGCTTTACTCACTTTCTGTGTTTGTTATAAATATGTAACTCCTACGGAGCTTTATTTTATCATGATTTATTCGTTATGGATACGGCACTCCGCTAGAGCGCTTTACTCACTTTCTGTGTTTGTTATAAATATGTAGCTCTTACGGGGCTTTATTTTATCTTGATTTATTCGTTATGGATATGGCGCTCCGCACTGGAATGCTTTACTTACTTTCTATATTTACTATAAATATGTAGCTCCTCTGAGCTTTTATTACACTTATCTATTTTATTGCTAGCTCCAGAGGAGCTAAATATCTATAACATTACTATATCAGCTTCGGTTAGCTCCAGAGGAGCTGCATATCTACTCTAAAAAATCAAAAAGATATTCATCCTTATATTCAATTTCAAAATTTTTCAAAAACAAAATATACTCCTCTTTAAAACTTTGTTTTTTATGATGTTCTTCTTGATTCTCAATGTATTTTATAACATTGTCCAACTGAGAAATTGAATAGGTAAAAGCACCAAATCCCTCTTGCCATTGAAACTTCGCATCATTAAAGCCTCTGTCATTTATCCAATTCGTACTGTTTACTTTTATATCCTTCACCAAATCAGATAAAGCTAGGTTAGGCTTAATATTTAGCAAAATATGAACATGGTTTTCGACCCCATTTATCCTCAATAGTTTTTGGCCTTTGTTTGTAACAATCCCCGTTATGTATTTATACAATTCATCTTTCCATGATTTATGAATCAATGACTTCCTGAATTTTACAACGATCACCACTTGAACATACATTTGAGAATAAGTGTTTAGCATTTGCTTTATTTTAAAGATTTATTATACTTAGAAATAATCAAGAGAATGATACTCTTCTCTATTATAATTTTATTTTTTTACATGTAAAACTAATTGATTCAACTCATCATAAACTTGTTTCAAGCCTGCTCTATCATCCAGATATGCATTGGCATAAATTTTCTTGCTTTCAGATTTATAAAAGGGTGGGTTTTCGTTTATAGTATCAAAAGGAATGCTATTTTGCCTTAGATAAGTAGCTACAAAATCTAATTCTTGTTGTCCTGTCCAACAGATTAAGTAACAATTTATTGATTTCAGACCTCTTAACAACTCTATAACCTCATCGTATAACCTTCCTTTTTTATGAAAATCATAAACAGTGTCATCAAAATCAAATGCTACTACAATAGATTGATGTTGATTGTATTCTTCTAATAATCGATTAAAAGAATTTTCTGTGTTAAGATAAAAGTCCATCTCCTAAACCAATTACTTCAACACTTTCTCCTTCAAAATCTTTAAATGAATTGGTCGTAAATATTTTTTCGAAACAGTCCAAAACAGCAAACCCCTTATTGAAAATTCCGTGGCTTACCGCCAAATATAACTTACCTGCATTTTTGTTTTTGAGCTCTTGAGCTAGTCCTACAAAAGTTCCTCCTCCATCACAAATATCATCTACAATTAGACAATCGCCGCCTTGTAAATCATCATTATATACTTTGAACCCAGACAAACGACCTGTTTTTACATCGCGGCTTTTGCTACATTCTACAACTTCAACTCCACCTAGAAATTCTGACACTTTATAAATTTTCTTCAAAGCACCACCATCAGGAGAAATTAGTTTAACATCATTCCCTATCGATTTAATTACTGCCTTTATAAAAGTATGATTCGGAATCACTTCACAATTGTTCACTAATGCTGGAGTAACTTCTGAATGTGCATCAAAAACAAATACTTTGCTTAGTTGCAATCCATTAATAATATCGGCATATACTTTTACAGATAATGGCTCTCCTTTGATCATAACGCGATCTTGTCTTGCCGCTGGAAAATATGGAATAAAAAGTTCTATTCTTTTTACATCCATTCTACGCAAAGCATCAACCGCAATGCACAATAAACCTAAGTCGTTAAAAGAATTTAAACGGTGCGTAATGGTTACTTTCTGACTTGGGTCAAAATCAGGATCAATCTTGATATGTGGTTCTCCTCCTGAAAAAGTAAAACTCTGAAAAACCATTTCATCTTCATTAGTAAATGGTGTGAATTTTGGGTCTAAATTAAGTATCATAATCTTTGATTTTGCGTTAATTATACACAAATGTAAATATTTATTTTGAATGAACAATTTATTTTGTGTGAAAATTACGCAAACTTTATTTCAAAGTGAAAACCTTTGTTCAATAAATCATTGTATTTCTTCTTATTAAACTTAAATAACTTGGCTGGTCTTCCGCTTTTTATTGGAGAAAAACGATCGGTTTCCTCAATGATTTCAAAGCTTAATATTTTTTTTCTAAAATTCCTGCGATCAATTTCCTTTTCTAAAATAGTGCAGTATAAATTCTCTAACTCAGAAAATAAAAATTCTTTTGGTAACAAATCAAAACCAATGGGCGCATAAGTAAGCTTCGCTTTTAATCGATCAATGGCTGCATTAAGTATATTGGTATGATCGAATGCCAAAACGGGCACTTCATTTATTTGAAACCATTGCGCATTTTCAGCATCCGAATCTGCTTTTACATTGAGTTTTGAAGGATCGACTAAAGCATAATAAGCCACCGAAATTACTCGGTTTCTAGGATCACGATTGATATCATCCCCAAAAGTATACAGTTGCTCAAAATAATTAACGGCTATATTAGTCTCTTCTTTCAGCTCTCTTTTTACAGCATCTTGCAAAGATTCATCGTCACGAACTAATCCGCCTGGTAATGCCCAATACGACTCTTGGGTCCCAAATTTTTGCTGAATCAATAATACATATAGCTGATTATTTTG
>CAXBGV010000120.1:0-8075 GCA_963975235.1 uncultured Flavobacterium sp.
CTGATCACGTTTTTTATAATGCTTTGCCGTTGCAACATGTCTTCTTTTTTGTCTAAACCATTCACTGTATTTTGTTTTTGGTTTAGAGATGGTAAAGCTTTCTGGATTGTAAGCAATTGAAGTGTTTTTTCCAGTCGAAGCTTCGTTTATAAACAAGTCATCATCTCCTGAGCGAACTTGTATATGGTTAATGTATCCGTTAACATTAAAAAACTCTTCTCTTTTATAAGCTAGATTTCGGCCTACTCCCATATATGGCAGTCCCATTTTTGCCCATGAAAAATATTGAACAGCAGTTAGGGCTGTTTCAAAGCGAATTATTTTGTTTAAGAATGAATTGTTAATTTTCTCGTAACCACCATAACCCAAAACAATTGTTTTTTGCATTGTAAATTGGGAACTCATAGCAGTAATCCAATTTTTTGATGTTGGGTAACAATCGGCATCGGTAAATAGTAAATACTCTTTTTTTGCTGCTTTTATTCCTAACGTTAAAGCATATTTTTTGTTTCCCCAAAAGGCTTCATTGTTTTCTACTTTTACTAATCGAATGTTAGTATATTGCTTTTCAAATTCTTCAAATCGTTCCAGCGTATCATCGCTTGAAGCGTCATCTATTAAAACAATTTCGAAATCAGGGTAGTCTTGCTCTGCCAATAAAGGAATAAACTTAACAACATTTTCCTCTTCATTTTTAGCGCAAACAATGACAGAAATAGGTATTCTTTTAGGTGTAACTGTTTGTGTTTTTGCAAATGCAAATTTCCCAAAAACAACTAAATAGTACATTATTTGAATAGCTACGATAGCAATAAAAAAGTAAAGAATAAGTATAAGCATCAGTGTTTAATAGGTTATTTAAATCGGTGGCAAAGGTATGAATAGAATTGCAAAAAGTAAATGATAAAATGGTAAATCTATTCGTTATTTTGCCAAAGGTATTTGGTGCTAAATTACGTTAACTTCAGCTTCGATTTGAATGCCAAATTTTTCCAATACGGTTTTCTGAATATCTTTGGATACTGCGAGGATCTCCCGTCCTGTAGCTTGGCCATAATTGACTAATACTAGCGCTTGGTTCTTGTGAATACCAGCATCACCAAATCGTTTCCCTTTAAAACCTGCTTGTTCTATTAGCCATCCTGCTGGCACTTTTACCTCGCTATCTGAGATTTCATAGTATTTCATTTCAGGGAATTTCAGGTGTATTGGATCAAAAACATTTTTAAGCAAAATAGGGTTTTTAAAAAAACTACCACTATTGCCCAGTTCCTTCGGATCTGGTAACTTGCTTTGTCGAATCGCAATTACAGCATTACTGACCTCTTTTAAACTTGGATCCTTAATATTTTTTTTTGATAATTCAGTAAGTATGTCGCCGTAGGAAGTGTTAATCTTGTGATTTTTTTTGGTTAACTTAAAAACGACTGAACTGATAATGTATTGCGATTTTAGCTCATTTTTAAAAACGCTTTCACGATATCCAAAATGGCATTCTGAATTGGTAAAAGTTCTTATGCTCTGATCATGAATCGCTATAGTATCGCAAGATACCATAGTGTCTTTAATTTCAGTACCGTAAGCGCCAATGTTTTGCACCGGTGTTGTACCTACATTACCAGGGATAAGTGACATGTTTTCGAGTCCGCCAAAACCTTGATCGATAGTCCATAATACAAACTCATGCCAGTTCTCGCCGGCTTGACTCTCTACCCAAACAAAGTCATCGTCCTCACGAACGATTTTTTTTCCTTTCAAGTTAATATGAATAACAAGTGCATCGATATCCTGAGTTAAAAGCATATTGCTGCCACCGCCTAAAATAAATTTTTCACTGTCTGGATTGGCTTCTAAAACAGTGCTCAATTCACTGAGTGTTTCAACTGCAATAAATTGTTTTGCTAGAGCCTCGATACCAAAACTATTGTAGTTTTTTAGCGAAAAGTTACTTTTTAATTCCATGAATGAAGGTGCTTTTTAGACGGATTTCAAGTTTCAAAAGTAAGCATTAAAATCGAGTTACGTAATTTTTCATCCAGATATGCATCATAAATAAAGGCATAATGTAGGCAGTCATTGTTGTATCTCCTTTTTGTAATCTATGAATTAATTTGGGAGCATTTATACTTTGTAAATAAGGCAGCTGAAAGATATCGCTTTTAGCAAATGACGCTGCTTCTTGTTGAAAGACGGGACTATTTAAGAGATAGTCGCCCCAAGGTGCGCTAAGTCCTATTTTTTTGAAATTCAAAATTGATTCAGGTAAGTAATCTCGCATAGCTGATTTTAAAATAAACTTTCCTTTTTTACCTGTAAACAGCCATTTATCTTGGAGAGAGCCTAAACCACTTATGAGGCGCTGGTCTAGAAATGGTTCTCGACATTCTATCGATGCACCCATCGTTGTTCTGTCATTGCGATGAAGTAATGAACGAAGGTAAGTTTGCTGATCAAAATAAAGGGCTTGTCTTCTTAAGTTGTTTGGATATAATTCTGCCGCTTCATCATAGATTTGATAGCGGTATTTATTGAGTGGAGCAGATGTAATACCATAAGTTTTTAAAATATCTTTTGGATAAATATTACATCCGTTAAATACGATCAAATCTGATTTTTTGTCTATTTGCGAATAGCGAATTAACTTTTCAAAACGAGATGTTTTTTCAAAAAGATCTAATGAACTTAGTTTAGCTACAGATTGTAATAATGAAGAATATTGTAATGCTTTGTATCTTACGTAGCCGCCCATTAGCTCATCGGCACCTTCGCCAGATAACAAGACCTTTACCGTTGGTTTTGCTAGCTCAGATACGGCTAATAAATGAGGCTCACTTAAATGCATTATGGGTTCGTCTTGCAAGTAGGTTGCTTGTAAAAGTTTATTGTATAGTGCATCATCCTCAAGTTGCAAGGTGTTAAAATTGTAACCTAGCTTTTCGCTAAGCATTTTGGCTAGATGAGACTCGTTGTGTTTCTCCTCTTTAAAGCCAATATTGAAGGTTGCTATATTTTTATAGTCTTGCTTTTTTAAACTGGCAAGTATCGAGGAGGAGTCAAGTCCACCACTTAATAATACTCCAACGGGAACATCACTTATCATCCGTAGACGAACTGAATCGTCAAATGTCGCTTTGAACCATTCGAGCGGGTCTTCAATTCTCTCTTGATTTTGTATTTCTGCTTTTAAATCCCACCATTTTTGAGTTTCTATTTTTCCATTCGCATGTAACGTCATACTATGCCCAGGAAGTACTTTACTAATGTTTTCATATAAAGTGTTCTCGCCGGCAACAAAGCGATTAAAAATATATTCTTCAATTCCTTCTTGCGCTATTTTTAAAGGTATTCCGGCGCTAAAAAGAGCCTTTTGTTCTGATGCAAAATAAAAAGTTTCGTTAAAAATGGAATAATACAGTGGTTTAACGCCCATTCGGTCTTTTACAAGTACTAGTTTTTTTTCGATTTTATCCCAAATGGCAAAGGCAAACATTCCGTTTAAACGAGAAAGCATTTTTAAGCCATATAATTGGTACAGCTTTAATAAAACTTCTGTATCAGAATTTGTTTTGATCGTATGACCTTTACTTTTAAGCTCGGGGTAAAATTCTCTAAAATTATAAATTTCGCCATTATACACCATTACGTATCTTTGATCATCAGAGATAAAAGGTTGGTTTCCGGCTGTTGAAACATCTAGTATAGATAGCCGTCTGTGTCCAAAACCAATGTTCTTGTCTATGAACAAACCTTGATCATCGGGTCCACGGTGCAGCAATGAATCGCGCATTTTAGTCAAGATGCGCTCGTCCACTTTTTTAGTCAGTTGAAAATGTAGTATTCCGTTTATTCCACACATACTTATTTAGAGTTGGTGTGGATGTTAATTAAGTCATGGTATTTTTTGGCAATCGTACTCATATTAGTTCTGTAATTGGCATTTTTCTCTACAAATAGTCTGTTGTTCTTAGTCGCTTTTTCTCGGTATGCTGCATTGTTGAAAGCCCATAGTATTTCATCGGCTAGTTTCTTGTAATCCTCTATCGGGACAAGTTGTCCGTTTTCGCGATGTTTAATCCAGCTTTGATTTCCTGGAATATCGGTTACAATTGGGTAAGTCCCGCAAGCCATTGCTTCAAATAAGGAGGCTGATACTCCCTCCGTTGTGGGCATACTTATATATAGGTTTGCTTTTTGTAGTAACACAGGTAGTTCACTGTTTTTAATACGTCCTGCGAAAATGACATTCCGTTCGATTTTCAATTTTTTTGCTTTCTCTTTTAAATAAGTTGCTTGTGCGCCATCACCAATAATAGTTAGTACGAAATTTATTCCCTTTTGGTTTATTATGTCAAATGCTTTTAAAATTGTTTCATGGCTGTATTCAGGAAGTAAAGAGCGGGTTACAATAGCAGTTATTTTCGTAGGATTAGCTTTGTTGTTAGCATGAAATTGATCAAGGTTGATTCCCTTGGGCAAGACGAGCACTTTTGTCATATCTACTTTGGCCTCTTTCATAGAAATGGTCATAACTGGTCCCCAAGCATGTATTAAAGTTGCTTTTTTAAAAGCATAGTTCTGAATTATTTTTTTTAGTGGTAGTAAAATAGAGTTCGAAGGCCATAAATCAGTTCTTCCTTGCTGAGCAATTGCTGATGGTTGGATACCTGATAATGCTGCTAGAAAGCCGTAACTAGTGGTGCGTTCAGCTATCACCATATCAGGCTGTTCTCTATCAATAATATTTTTTATCTTAAAATAAGCAAATTTAAATTCTAAGATGCGTAAAATGCGATTGATTATACTGTTGCTAGGTGTTTTTAGTTCCCAACAAATGATTTCGAAGTCTCCAAATTCTCTAAGGCCGTTCATCCAAGTGATCGCATCGGCTCTGTAGGATTCTCCAAGAAAAAGTATCTTTCTTTTAGTCATTTGATTGGTTTAAAAATCTTCGGTACTTAAGGCTCGGCCAATAAATTCATTTAAGGGTTTTAAAAGGATAAGTTTTGTTGTTGCCATGGCTACAAAATCGTTCTTAGTAACAGCTTCGAATTTAATTTTGTGCGAACTTTCAAAACTTTTCAGTTTTAATAATTCAATTGCAGGGTGATCTTTATCGTATCCTCGAGGCGGATTTTTAAGTAAACTTCGCTCATTACGATCAAAGTCTTGGAATACTTTTTTGAATTCTTTTTCCGTTAAAATTTCTTCTAAATCTTCGTAGAAAAAGGCGATTTCTTTTCTAATTTTTTTTAATTCCGCTGGTTCGGGAGCATACAGTCCTCCGGCTATAAAAGATTCATTTGGATCAAGATGAATATAGTATCCTGGGCTGTTTTGCCCTTTTATTCTGCCGCAAGGCATCCATATTCCTAAATGTGTTTTGTAAGGTGTTTTATCTTTTGAGAACCGAATATCTCTATTGATTCTAAAAGTACAGTTTTTTACTTCAAGCATTTCAAGACTCGGATCTAGTGGCTTCATAATAGCTAGCAATTCTGCAACTAGTTGCTGATAGTCTTTTTTAAAAAGTTCGTATCTTCTTTTGTTTTCTAAAAACCAATCTCGATTGTTGTTTGCTTTTAAGTCTTTCAGAAATTGAATCGTTTCGTTTGATAACATAGTTTCTCTGTTACAGTTGTTCTTCTATTCTTTATCTCCGTTTTCTATAACAGTAGTACTTGCATTAGTAGTAGGATACGTGCTGCTCCATTCTAAAATACCACCTCGAAGTTCATATATTTGTGTGAAACCTAATTCTTCTAATTTTTTGGCGGCTTTACTGCTACGATTTCCACTTTTGCAATATACATAAACAGGTTTTTTTACGTCTAGAACTTTTGTTTGTTCTTCAAAATCATCACCCAACCAATCGATGTTTTTAGCATTTTTAATGTGTCCTGTGCTATACTCATTGGGTGTGCGTACATCAATTATTTGCGGGTTTTTGTTGTTATTAATGTTTTCAGAATAATCGGTTGCAGATATGGTTTTAATTTTATCTGACGTTTGGGCATTACAAGCAAATAATGCTAGTGCGGTAATGATTGTCAAAAAGTAGCGTAAGGTCATAATAGCGTTGTTTTATGGTGTAACAAAAATAACTAATAAATAGAGTCCTATCCTGCGTTATAATTAAAATTTCTTATTATAAATTAAAAATTTGATACGATTGGTGTGTTGATTTTACAATAGTTTCGGTTCGTTCTGGATGTGTATCCGAAATAAATAGCTGGCCAAATGTTTCACTATTTACCATTTCAATTATTTTTGACACTCTGCTTTCGTCAAGTTTGTCAAATATATCATCAAATAAAAGCAACGGTTTTACACCACTTTGTTTTTTTAGAAATTCAAATTGAGCCAGTTTTAAGGCAATTAAAAATGATTTTTGTTGACCTTGTGATCCAAATTTTTTGATAGGATGATTGTCAATTTCAAACGATAAATCGTCCTTGTGTATTCCTACGCTAGTGTAATGTAAAGCCCTGTCTCTAGTAATATTTTGTTGCAATAGTGTCAATAAATTGTTTTCAAATAAGTGACTTTCGTAAACTAGCTGTACGCTTTCAGCAGAGCCCGTTATCGCATGGTGATGTTGGTTAAAAACAGGAACAAACGCAGCAATAAATTCTTTTCGTTTTTCAAAAATATAGCTACCATAGTTCGATAGTTGCTCGTTATAGATAGCAAGTGTGTCATTTTCAAAAACATGATTTAGCGCAAAATACTTTAGTAAGGCATTACGCTGGCTCATTACTTTTTGATACTGAATTAATTGCTGTAAATAATGTGTGTCCAGCTGCGAGATCACACTGTCCATGAATTTTCTTCGTGTTTCACTTCCTTCAACTCTCTATCTGCTGGTGAAATGATAACCAAAGGGATAAAGCCAATATGGTCAGAGAATTTGTCGTAAGCTTTGCCATTGCGCTTCAGTACTTTTTTTTGTCCTTTTTTTAAACTACAAACAATTTGTTCGGTACGTTCTTTTTTGATAAACTCAGCATCAATGACAAAAAACTCCTCTCCGTGCTTAATGTTTTGAACGGCAAGAGGGTTAAAATAGCTTTTGCCGTAGGATAAATGGTAGATGGCGTCCAAAACATTGGTTTTGCCAATCCCGTTTTTACCGACGAAACATATTATTTTGCTTTCGAACTCAAAAGTAGCTTCTGAGAAATTTTTATAGTTGAATAATGAAATTTTTTTTAGATACATCTTTTAGGACCTACTGAAATAGAGGTGTTTGTCGTTTTTGTGGTGTTTTTAGTAAAAGGTTGCAAATTATTGAAAATTATTGATAAAATGAACTTTTGGCTATTTAGTCTCTAATTTTTTTCACTTTCGCACAGAAGGAAGTAGGGTAAAAAAAATATTTTTTCGATTCCTATATAAAATCTTCAATTTATTGCGTGAGTTTGAATAAAAATTTTATTTTTGCGGTTCACTAAATTAATTTTAAATGGCTACTTACAATAAAAGAGGATATAAAGCACCGAAAGAAAAAGAAGTAAAAGATACTACTGTTGAAGATGTTATAATTGACGAAAAAGATAGTACAACCGCAGGTGTTTTTTCAGCTTTAGATGAAACTGCTTCAAAAACTGAAGACTTTGTTGCTAGAAACCAAAAAATCATTATTGGTATAGTAGGAGCTGTTGCTTTATTTACAGTGGGTTATCTAGTTTACCAAAAATTTATTGCAGAGCCAAAACAAGTAGAGGCGGCTGATGAGATGTTTGTTGCACAACAAAATTTTCAAGCAGCGATAGATGGTGTAAAAAGTGACTCTCTTTTCAAATTAGCTCTTAATGGATCTGAAGGTAAGTTTGGATTCTTAAAAATTGCCGATGAGTATTCTGGTACTGATGCAGGGAACTTAGCAAATTATTATGCAGGTATTGCATACCTAAATACAGGAAAGTATACAGAAGCTATCGATTACTTAAACAAATTTAACTCGGATGATATTGTTTTAAGTGCTTTAGCTAAAGGAGCAATTGGAGATGCATACGCACAAAAAAATCAACTTAAAGAGGCTTTAGACAGTTACATGAAGGCTGTCGAGGCAAATA
>CAXBGV010000121.1:0-8025 GCA_963975235.1 uncultured Flavobacterium sp.
GTAACTTAACTAATCTAAAATGAAAAATCACCAACTATTTTTGACCACATTACCTAAAAAAACGACTACACAGTAGCCGTTTTTTATCACAATAAGTTGTAAAATTTTATTTCTTTACTTCATTTTTTGAGCAAACTTACCAATCGTCATTCCTTGAACTAAGATCGAGAAGCACACAATGACGTAAGTAATGGTTACCCAGATGTCTTTATTGTATTCTGGGTTAATCGATAAAGCAAGAGCAATCGAAATTCCGCCTCTTAGTCCGCCCCAAGTTAAAATTAAAATTGTTTTTTGATTGATTCGTTCCTTTAATCGTACTGCAATAGAGGGAATATAGACGGAGATGTACCTCGTAATTAGTGTGATAACTAAAATAATGATAGCAGCAAAAACTATTTTTTGGTTTGTTTGAATGATTAATAACTCTAATCCAATTAAAACAAATAAGAGTGCGTTCAAAATCTCGTCAATAAGTTCCCAAAATTTATCTACATATTCAGCTGTAACATCAGACATTCCCAAACTTTTTCCATGATTTCCGGTAATAAGACCAGCAGCTACCATAGCTAGAGGTCCAGAAACATGAGTATAATGTGCTAAAGTGTAGCCTCCCATAACAATTGCTAGTGTTATTAGAACTTCAACTTGGTAATTATCTATACTAGCTATGAGCTTATAACCTATATAACCTATCGCGATTCCTAACACCAAACCTCCAACAGCTTCTTGACCAAATAAAAGCAGAATACTACTTATGTTTATATCGGTTCCTGGTTTTGCTAACTGGAGAATAGTTATAAATACAACAACTGCAACACCATCATTGAACAAGGATTCACCTGCAATTTTAGTTTCCAAAGATTTTGATACACCTGCACTTTTTAAGATGCTCAGCACAGCAATAGGATCAGTAGGGGATATCAATGCACCAAAGAGCATGGCATGTATTAATTGAACAGGAACTCCCATAAAATTCAATAAATAGTAAGATGCAAATCCAATTATAAATGTACTAATAAGGACACTTATGGTTGAAAATAACAGAATACTTAGTTTTTCATTATTTAAATCTTTGAATTTAATATGAATCGCTCCTGCAAAAAGCATGAAGCTTAGTAAAGTCTCTAGTAATAATTCGCTAAAATTTATACTTTCCATCGTCACAGCTATATCAGCTTTGAAGTTTGGGAAGTAGTATCCCATAATTAAAATAAAAAAGGAGAAAATTAACGATACTAGCATTAATCCTATCGCATTAGGTAGTTTTAAAACTCTAAAATTGATGTAGGCAAAACCTGCCGAAAGTACTATGAGGATTGAAAAAAGATGAAATAAGTCCATTATTATTTTTTAAGATTGATGTTTAAGTCTGGAGCCTCAACTAACTGAAAAGTAGCTGATGCCATTTTGACTTCTCCTTTAGTTGCTTCTATTGCTGTTAGGATTTTAGTAAATAGTTCAGTTTTAGTAAAACGTCTTTTTTTGTAACCTACCACATAACGTAAAGTATATTCGGCCCAATTATCATTGGCAATTAGAGAAATCATAGGTTCTGTTTGTGCATCTTCTAACCTGTATTTACTCTGCAAGTAATGCCATTTTTCTTTTGATTGGGCGCTTAGTTCACCTGCAACTTCAATTCCAGCTTGTAAAATTATTTTTTTAGCCAATTCATAGTTGCTACCATATTGTATTGGTATTTTTATTTCATCCCATAAAAAAGGAAAGTCTCCTGAATAATTAAATACGGGTTCTTTAAAAACGTAACTATTAGCAATCAATACGATGCGGCCATTGTATAAATCACCATCTACCCATTGACCGGTTTCCATTATAGTAGTTCGCAAAACACCTATATCCATCACATCGCCTTTTATTCCTCCAAGTTGCACGCGATCACCTGTGTCGTAAAAATCACCAAACATAATCGCTAGCCATCCTGCAAAGGAGGCGATAACTTCCTGCAGCGCAAAGGCTATTCCGGCTCCTGCGACTCCAAAAGCAACTGTTAGATTTCCTAGTTTCGAACTAAAAACGATCGTTAATAGCAATATTGACAATAAATAGCCTACAAAAACACTGAATTTATTGGCTTTGTAACGGTTTTCATTGTCTTTGATTTTAGAAAAAATATTTTTCTGAATTACTTTTAAAATAATCCAAATTACGGCCACACCTATAAAAAAAGTTACGATCTTACCAACGGTTGGGTTGTAAAGGTATGCGATTATTTCTTCTTCCATTATTTAATAAATTAATGTGAGTACTTCTATGCAGTAATTAGTTACCTAAAATACGGATACAATTTAATACCTGTTATGCCTTCATTTGCTTAGCTCTAAAACCAAATCATACTTTAAAATTAGGAGCACACAATATATTGTACACAATGTTTGTAAAAGTATATGCTTCATTTGTCTTAGGTTCTACATTTTTATTTGTCCAATGAAACGGCAGTAAAGTGTAACGACTACTAACTATAAATTACATTATTAAACGTACGCCACCTAGTTCAGAAACGCGATAAGAGAAACGATCTCCTGGCGATCCAATAAACATAAAGTTTTTAGGGATGTTCCATTTAATGGATAATTCATCAATAATCTCTGGCCCAAATACACCTTCTAATTCAATAAACTCGATATCAATTTCAGGGTAAGCTCTATCTAATACTTTTAAATCGGAGATTAAAAGCGCATTATTTTCGTGATCTTTATTTATATTAACGATTTTTAATTTTTTGGTTGATTCGTTGTTTTCAACGTATTGCATCACTTTATTAATGATCGCGACATCATCACCTTTGGTAAAAAATACAAATTCTTGTGATTGTATTTTTATGTTCATTTTAGATAGGTAGCGGTTGCTGGTAATTACCATTCGTCGAAGTGGCTTGTAAAAGTATTCTAATGCTTCTATCAGTAAACGAATAATTAAAGAGCGATTAAGCATAATAGCAACAAATCCAAAGGCAGGTACTAAATACTGTAAAAAGGTATAAAATGAGTTAATATTCAATTCCATATTACCAATAAAAGCAGTTATAATCAAGGCTACTGCTACAACTACTGATATGCCGCGTGCTTTTTCGGGTCTAGGTAATTTTTTCCGTTTAAATTTTAATAGTAGATTTCCAATTCCAAACAGTCCCATTACAGCTAAAAATGAAAAAGTATAAACACCCGCTAGTGCTACAATTTCTCCTTTGGTAACAAGTAAAACAGAAATACATAAAACTAAAAAACTAATGATAATACGGTAATTAGATCCTCTTTTATTTTGTTTTAAAAAGTAGTTAGGTAAAATTCTATCTAATGTCATACGGTTTAATAATCCTGAAACTCCAACAAATGAAGTTAATACTGCACCACAAAGTACTAAAACTGCATCAATAGAAATTAGATAAGCAAGCCAAGAGCCTCCTGTTGTTTCTCCTAGATAGGCAAGTAATGATTCTTGGTGTTCTCCTACTTGTGCCAAAGGGATGATACAAATAAGTAGTAGTGCGATCGCAGGATTAAAGAAACTTACAATTGCCCACATGTTGCGCAACGTTTTTGGAAAAACTCCTTGTTGTTGCTCTTCGACAAAGTTAGCAGAACTTTCAAAACCAGATATTCCTAGCATCGCTGCAGAGAATCCTAAAAAAAGAGCATTCACAATGGTTCCCGAAGTAATAGGTAGATTCCAATTTAGATTAAAGACATCTAATCCGTTCATGAAAATGAACCAAACCGAAGCTAAAACCAATAAAGTTAGTGTAGTTAAGTGCGTAATAAATATAACGACTGCTACAATTGCAGACTCGCCAATACCCACAATCGCTAAACCTGTAAAAATTAGTAAAATAATTACCGTAGCAATAGGAATATTGATTCCAGGTGCAATATTATGCAGGTAATGCATCCCCTCTGAAGCCGAAATTACAGCCGTGGCCATATAGGAAAGAACAGTCAAAGTAGCTGCTATAGAAGCCAATCTTTTTGATGATGTGTTCAATAACACGTTGTATGCACCACCGTTAAGA
The DNA here is from genome assembly GCA_963975235.1 of uncultured Flavobacterium sp. Lineage (GTDB taxonomy): Bacteria > Bacteroidota > Bacteroidia > Flavobacteriales > Flavobacteriaceae > Flavobacterium. Next base: position 4,031 of record CAXBGV010000121.1, read on the forward strand.
GGTAATGCACCTACAACTTCACCATATATTTTTCTGAACAAAAACAAAACAACACCAACTAATAATAAGGATATCCAGGCATATTGGCCTGCATACATGATGGTTAGCGCTGATACATAGAGGCAGGAAGAGCTAATGTCGTTTCCGCAAATTGCAGTTGCTTGTAATTCGTTTAATTTTTTGTGTACGGCTTCTTTCATTATCCTCTTTATTTTTTATTGTAAGAATGGTTGCAAGGTAATGAATTGAAATAAATTGCCCAAGATTAGAAGAGCACCTTTTAAAATAATTTTCAGAAAATATTGGTAAGAATTAACTCGTTATTTATTTGTGGTAATTTTGCAATCAGTAGTTTTTGATTTAACTAATTGAAATATAATTGTTTATAATTTTTTTTTTTGATGGTGATATAGTTTACTGATGGAGTGCTGACAGTTTTTAAATGCTAACTTTTATCGCTAGTGTACTTTTTTTCAAATTACAAACTAATTTTAGTCGTTTTGGCTAAAGCCGAAGGGACATTTATATTAGTTATCTCTATAGTTTTTTAGTGATGCTACAGCCTTTTCTTGAATTTTCTTTTGCATATAACCTGTCCATCCAAAAAGAAATCCTCTAAATCCAAAAGCTTGCTTAGACCATTTCCAAATATCAAATGAGTCGGTTTGTTTGATAATAAGTCCATCTTTAAACTGAAACTGAGAATGTATTTCATTAACAACTTTTCTGCCTGTCTTGCTAAAAGTATAAGTTGCTATCCAGCGAGCTGATCCTACATAATCATCAGCTTTTATATCTGAATAAACGATGTTTAATTTACCCTTACTGTTGACAAACAGCATTTTCCACATTTTAGTAACATCATTGCCCATTAATAATCCAAAAGCGGGATCTCGAAAGCGTATAGTAGGTGCATATAGTTCGCTGATCTTTTTTGAATCGGTAGTAGCTATAGCTATATAAAATTGTTCAATTGTTTTTTCGTTGGTGGTCATTAATGATATTTTTATAATAGTAAAAGTACTATTTATATTTAAATTTAATAATTTTAGTCTTATTTTTTTGATGGATTTATAGCTTTGTCTCGTTTCAAGGACGTTATAGTTTAAGTAGTAACGCAATTGGCAGAGCTTAAAACAGTTTGATGTACGGACTGAAATCATACCATGGCAAAAAACCACACTAAGGCTTATTTTTTCAAATAATTGCCAATAGTATGGTTAGTTTGTAAAGGATTTTGAGACCTTTATTTTATTTCATTCTTGAGTTTATACGGCTGCCTTAATGGTAGCAACAAAGATAATCACGATTTATAAAAGATTAATTATCTGTATTAATCGACACTAGATTGTGCTTTATATAATATTATCTTGTTGTTAAAGAATATTATAATTTTGCTGCTGTTTTAGGTATGTTTAAACTCGATTTAAATCATCAGATGTTATATCTGCTGTTGTAGTTCTATAATCTTTTTCCTTGGATTAGTCTTAGTAACACAGCAATTACTGCTATAACTAGTAAGATATGAATGATTCCGCCAGCACTGTATGCGAAGAATCCGATTGCCCAAAAAATGATTAAAATAACCGCGATTGTATAAAGTAAATTGCTCATAATTGTTTGTTTTTAGTTAGTACTATTTTTAGTTGTTATTAGTTTAATGATAATCCTACATACACATTAAACACGCTATTTTTAGCATCAGTAAATGTATTTCCGTTAGATCTTTCTTTTTCAATTTTAGTTAGACCGTAATTGTAACGAACTCCAAAACTTAATAATTCAAAATCAAGTCCAATACCTGCCGCTACACCAGCGTCAAATCTTTGAAAATCGTTAGTGTCTAATGTTGTCTGTGTACTCCCTAGATTGGAATCATTGGTTGTCTTTCCGCTTACCATGTAAGCAGCGTAAGGACCAGCATGGATATTAAAGTTTTCAGTTAAATTAATAACTGCTAACACAGGTACTTCAATATAATTTATATTAAATTTCGCCACACCATTAACTCCTAGAGTGTTATAAGTTAACTCTGCACCTTTTGTTGTGTAGTAAATCTCAGGCTGAATAGCAAAAGACTTTGTGATAGGTAATTTTGCAAACAAACCGGCATTGAAGCCAGTCAAAACGTTCTGGTCGTCTACATCATCTGTATAGAGGTTAGAAAAATTGATACCTCCTTTAAAACCTATGGTTGCAGGAATTGAATTGCCATCTTGTGCATATGTATTTGTAAATCCTATGCAACTAAGAAAAAGGCTTGCTAATAAAAATTTGCTTGTTTTTTTCATTTCGATTGTTTTTAATGTTATTTATTTTGTTAAATCAAAGATCGTTAGGTTTTACAGCCTTTGTGTTATACAACTTTAAACAAAAGTTATATGATTTACCTTTTTACTTACTTTGTATTTCTTAGTAAGGTATTCCTCATCTTACTTTTGCACTTATTTGACAAATTCACTATTGAATTGCTCGATTGCACTATCAAACTTTTTTAGGTCCTCATTAAACTTTATTTTAAAAGCATTCCAGTCTTTGGTTGTTTTTTTCTCGTAGTCATTTAGATTTGTTTTTAATGCCAGATTTTGCTCTTCGAGCACCTTTATTTTTTTGAGGTAGAGTGTATCAGTGGTTTTTTTTCGATTTTCTACTTTAAGTTTGAGCTCAGCAATTCGTGTGTCATTACTGTTCATGATACTATCTGTCTTACGTTTGAAAGCTTCCCATTCTTTTTGTTCTAAAGTACTCTCTATGAGTATAGATGTTCCTTTGTCTTTTGTCAAAACTTCGTTCGATGGTTGATTTACGCTGTCTTTGCATGAAACTAGTAAGGTTGTAGTAAGTAATGCAGTAAATAATATTATGTAAGCTGTTTTTTGCATTTTTTTTTATTTTTAAATTAATATCGTTAGACGGCGAATAGTTATGTGTTTTAGGCCTTTTGAATAAAAAAGTATTTTGTAGTCTATTTGTAATTTTTGCTTATGGTTTTTATAACTAGTTCAAGTAGTTCGCACAAGCAATTGGGTTATTACAAATAGTAAGGTAAAGCTTTTGTTATTTTTTTTCCTCATTTGCTTCCTGCTTTACTTTTTCTAACTCTTCTTTTTTCTTCTTTTCTTCTTTTTCTTTTTTCTTAAAATAACCTCTAAGTAAAAAGTTATGTTTAGCAGCCTCCATGTTTTCATTCAAGCCTTTGGTGCTTTTTTGCAAATTAGTCATCGTTTTATCTAAACTGTTTGCCATTTTTTCATCGGTCATTAATCTAGAAATTGTACCATTACCATTATTCATATCGTACGTAAACTGTGCTAGTTCTTGGGTAATTACACTTGCGTTTTCCATGGTAACTTGAGCACTTCTCAAAATATCATCCATCTCAATAGCTGCAATAGAACCTATTCGGCCATTTTCCTGAATCATTTTTTGAGAATGTGTTCCTGGAGAAATAGTTAACACTTTGTCACCCATTAAACCATCAGATCCGATGCTGGCTTTGGCATCTATTTTAATGAATTTTTGAACTTGTTTCTCAATTGTCATACTAACAACTACTGTAGAGTCTGATATTAATTGCACCTCGTCTACTGTACCAATGTTGATTCCTGAGAAACGAACGTTATTGCCCACGGTTAGACCACTAACATTTTTAAAGTTAGCATGAATACGAAAAGTTGATCCAAAAAGATTTTTTTGTTTTCCGATGAAGAATATTGTTGCTGCAAAAATGACTAGTGCTCCGATAACGAACATTCCTAATTTCCAAATATGAGTTGATTGTTTATTCATAGCGTTTTACTTTTGATTATTAAATTATATAAAGAAAGAACTTATCCATTCGTCCGTGCTATTCTCAAGTTCAGTGTATGTACCTTCAGCATAAATGATTCCGTCCCTAATTATCATGATACGATCTGCTGTCATTTTCGCACAGGCCATATCATGTGTGATAATTATAGAAGATGTTTTTACCTTAAATATTAAAAAAAGATGCT
>CAXBGV010000122.1:0-7998 GCA_963975235.1 uncultured Flavobacterium sp.
GTTCCTGCTTACAATGAAGGAAATTTAGTGTATCAAACGTTGCTTAGTATTGCAGGCAGTGATTTTCCGCAACATAAATTACAAATTCTAGCAATCGACGACGGAAGCAAAGATGACACTTGGTATTGGATGCAAAAAGCTAAGCAGGAATTAGGTGATCAAATTACAGTTTTCCAGCAACCTAGTAACAAAGGAAAGCGCCATGCATTGTACCGCGGTTTTAACTTAGGCACAGGAGAGGTATTTGTTACGATCGATAGTGATTCGATTATTAAAACAGATACATTACGAAATTTAGTTAGTCCATTTATTACTGATGAGAGTTGTGGAGCTGTTGCAGGTAACGTTCGCGTTCTTAACAATAAAAATGCGATTTTACCTAAAATGCTTAACGTGAGTTTTGTAATGAGTTTTGAGTTTGTGAGATCAGCAGAAAGTCAGCTGGGTAGTGTTTTATGCACACCAGGAGCATTGGCCGCATACAGAAGCAGTGCAGTATTTAATTGCTTGCCAGATTGGATTAACCAAAAGTTTATGGGGCGATCCTCAGATATTGGTGAGGATAGAGCAATGACAAATATGATTTTAAAACAAGGCAAAAAAGTATTGTTTCAGCGCAATGCCATTGTGCTTACTGATGTTCCCGAAAAGTATAGAGGTTTATATAAAATGTTTATTCGCTGGGGACGAAGTAATGTAAGGGAGAATATAGCAATGGCCAAGTATGTGTTTACAGATTTCAATTCGGATTCGAAGTTTGGAACAAGATTATTATTCGTCAATCAGTTTCTTACTATTTTAATGACCTATCCGTTTCAACTTTTTATGTTGTTTTTTATAATAGTACATCCTTTATTGTTTTTAAGTTCAACACTATTGGGTATATTAATTTTTGCTAGTTTCCCAGCTGTTTTTTATGCTAAAAAATACAGTGTTGCAGAGTCACTTTGGGCTTATGCATATAGTATTCTGTATACATTTGGCTTATTTTGGATATCTCCGTACGCAATAGCAACGGCCGGTCGTAGTGGTTGGTTAACTCGGGAGTTAGCTCAAAAATAAAATAGTAAATAGATAAAAATAAAGTTGAAGCCGCTAGAAAAGCGGCTTTTTCTGTTTAAAGTTGCACTAAACAAGGATGTTAAACAACACAATACATTTGTTTGCTTTTGTCTTGTTGAACGTTATAACTTCACGATTAATTCCTGAAAAAGCAGCAATTGTACAAATGAATTAGTTGATCATCAAATAGGATATAATGCAAAAAACTCAAGCCAAAGACTTGAGTTTTTATAAGTGGAGAATATCGGATTCGAACCGATCACCTCTTGCCTGCCAGGCAAGCGCTCTAGCCAAATGAGCTAATCCCCCTACTGGCGCAAATATAATATAATTAGTATTCCAAATAACAATTTTTAAAAAAAGAATCGGTTTCGTTTTATATTTCTAACTTTACATAAAAACTATCATAATGACACAAGTAGCTATACAAGGAACATTAAACACAACTATCAAAAATAAAATTGCTACAGTACAATTTGGTCATCCTGCAAGCAATAGTTTCCCCCGTTTATTACTTAATGCATTAACAAACGAACTTGATAAACTAAGCAGTAATACGGATGTTGCCCTAATTGTTCTCAAAAGTGAAGGAACAGGAGCGTTTTGCGCTGGTGCTTCATTCGATGAGCTTTTAGCTGTTTCTGATCTGGAAGAGGGAACCGAATTTTTTTCGGGTTTTGCACACCTAATCAATGCTATGCGCCGCTGCTCAAAACTTATTATAGGTCGTATTCACGGTAAAGCAGTGGGAGGCGGTGTAGGTATCGCTTCAGCTTGCGATTACGCTTTTGCTACTGTCGATGCGAGTATCAAGTTATCAGAATTAGCAATTGGTATCGGTCCTTTTGTAATTGAGCCCGCTGTTAGTCGTAAAATTGGTAAAACGGCAATGACCACCATGACTTTAGAAGCACATGAATGGAAAACTTCAGCCTGGGGCTACGACAATGGGCTTTACACTAAGGTTCTTGCAAATGCAACAGAATTAGATATTGAACTTGCACATTTTACACAGCGATTAGCAACCTATAATCCAGATGCACTTACTGAAATGAAAAAAATCATTTGGGAAGGTACAAACCATTGGGACACACTCCTGCTACAAAGGGCTGCTATAACAGGAAAATTAGTGCTGTCTGATTATGCCAAAAATGCCTTAGAGCAATTCAAAAAAAAGTAACATTATTTCTAGGAGCTTTTTCCCGTCATCCGCTGTATTCCCGCCAAAAAAAGGCGGGAGATGCCGCTTCTACCGGGGCTAAAAAGGACCTCGATTTGAAACACGCTATTTCTACTTCATTTCTCGTCTCAATTCACTAAATTTGCAGCCAAAATTACTTTACAATGAGCAATATCAGAATCACAAAACAATTTAGTTTCGAAACCGGACACGCCCTTTATGGCTACGATGGTAAATGTAAAAACGTACATGGTCATAGCTATAAATTGTCAGTAACGGTAATTGGTAGGCCTATTACAGATCGAACTAATGTAAAGTTTGGAATGGTGATCGATTTTACTGATTTAAAAAAAATTGTAAAGGAAGAAATCGTAGACGAATTTGATCACGCTACGGTCTTTAATGAAACTACACCTCATGTAGAATTGGCACATGAACTAAAAAATCGTGGTCACCATGTTATTTTGGTAGATTATCAGCCTACAAGCGAAAATATGGTTATTGATTTTGCTGAAAAAATAAAAAGAAGATTGCCAGAAGGTATAGCCTTATTCTCTTTAAAATTGCAAGAAACAGAATCTTCATTTGCAGAGTGGTTTGCAAGTGACAATTTGTAATTATACACTACAATCTATCGCATGCAATTAGCCAATAATAAAAAAATATATTTCGCCTCAGATCAGCATTTTGGGGCGCCTACACCTGAATTAAGTTTTCCAAGAGAGCAAAAATTTGTGGCTTGGCTTGATGAGGTGAAACAAGATGCCGAAGCAATTTTTTTATTAGGAGATTTGTTCGATTTTTGGTTCGAATACAAAACAGTTGTACCAAAAGGATTTGTGCGCGTATTAGGCAAGTTGGCTGAAATTCGCGACAGCGGAATTCCAATCTATTTCTTTGTTGGGAATCACGATTTATGGATGGAGGATTACTTTCAAAAGGAATTAAATATCCCTGTTTACCATGACAATAAAGAGTACACCTTTGGTAACAAAACCTTTCTTATTGGCCACGGTGACGGAAAAGGACCTGACGACAAAGGCTACAAAAGGATGAAAAAAGTATTTACGAATCCATTTTTTAAGTGGCTTTTTAGGTGGTTGCATCCGGATATTGGTGTACGTCTAGCTCAATATTTATCAGTAAAAAATAAGCTTATATCAGGAGATGAGGATGTAACTTTCCTTGGAGAAGACAACGAGTGGTTGATTCTATATTCCAAACGAAAATTGGAAACTAAGCATTATAATTACCTCGTTTTTGGACACCGTCATTTACCAATGAAACTATCGGTGGGTGAAAATGCTGAATATGTAAATTTAGGTGACTGGATCTCTTACTTTACCTATGGTGTATTTGACGGCGAAAATTTTGAAATAAAAAAGTATAGAAAATAAATACTGATTTATCTTGTTGTAAATAGCACATTTTTACCTCAAAGATAACGATAGCAAAACTTCTAAATTCGCTTTTTCTCATCAGTAGGAAAGCAGTATTTAATTACTAATTCCAATGTGTTATTTTAGTTGATATAGCCGTCTACTTACTAAGCAAACCATCTAATTTCCCTATTAATAATGGATCTGAGGGTCTTAATGTGTTTGAATCTATGATTACTCCTTTTGGGTCTATCAATATGAATCTTGGTATAGTATTCACGTTAAAGTAGGTACTAAAAGCAGTGTCAACCCTATTATCCTCAAGTAGTTGTACTCCTGACATCGACTTAGTTGCAATCATCTTTTTCCATTTTTCAATATCGCTATATTGGTCTGAAGAAATACTTAGAAAAGCAATATTTTTACCTTGGTATAGTTCTTCAATTTTTTTCAAATACGGGATCTCGCGTATACAAGGTGCACACCAAGTTGCCCATATATCGATATATATGTACTTTCCTTTGAAATCCTCTAACGTAGACTGTCCTCCTTTATAGTTTATAAACGAAAAGTTAGGTGAAACGGTATTATTCAGTTTATTTTGAGCTACTTGAAACTTGTGTTGGGTTTCAATTCTTAGATATTGATCTTCAATTTGTTTCTTTATTTCAGTATAAAATTCCGGATTTAATTTTTTGCCTTCAATAAGTGATAAACTAAACTTTCTAGCCTTATCAAATTCAGTTCTGAAATTTTTATCGTCTTTTAGCACAGCGTCGTCAGGAAAACTATTGGGTACCTCTTTAAAAAGATTATTTTCGTCTGCTCCTTTTCCACTAAACTGCATAGGTCCGCCCAATTTATTGGTATCTAAGGAGATTTTTAGATCAAATCCATTTGCCAAATAAAAAGTGTTATAAATCGAAGAGTTTCTAGTGTAAGATAAAAGATGCATCGTTGGTTTAACAGTTACAGTATCTTTAAAAACACCATTTTTATTCTTCGTGAGTATTTTAAGAAGGACAATTTTATTTTCGATGCTCCAAATAAAGAGGGAATCTGTTTTTTGATTGGCAACATCAAATTCAACTGTAGCATATTTTTTATCCTGACTGCTTACATTTACAGTGATCAGAAGTGCAACAAGCATAAACAAAACTTTATTCATAGGTAGCTAGTGTTATAATTTGTCATAAATATACTATTTTGACCACATTACCAACAAAATAAACTATGAAGTAAACTTATTTGATAGGTACTACTATCAAAAAAAAAGCACTTGAACTAGTTCATGCCTTCACCATTCAAATAATCTATCAGCTTGATGTTAAATAGTGTGCCTTCAACTAAATCCTTGACGGCTGTTAATTCATTCATACAAACTGCTAGATCAATTTGATCGCAGGGTGTACGTAGTAAAAACTTGTGACAGCTATTTTTTAGTGCACAACTTTCACAATCACGATTCGTACGGTAACTATCTTCGATACAAGCTTTAAACTGTTGCAGCTCTAGCCGGCTAAAGTAAAAACCGGTTTCTCTAAAAATTAATTGAACTTTATCGGTAACAATATCATTTTCCTTCTTCCAAAAAAAGGATGTACCTGACTCATTGTTGTATATCTGTTTTACGGCCTTCATTTGCTATCTTTTCTAGCAAATATAAGTATTATTTATAATTATTCTAAATAAAAAAACATTATTTAATCTTCATTTTCATGGTCTTCAATGTCTTTTCGTAAATCTAGTTTTCTAAAAGTAGGTGATAGTATTGCAGTGGAGGCAACTATAAGTAAGGTCATGCTTCCTCCAAAAACTACTGCAGTCACTGTTCCCATGAGCTTAGCTGTTAAGCCACTTTCGAATGCCCCTAGTTCATTAGACGAACCCACAAACATAGAATTTACCGAGGCTACCCTACCACGCATGTGATCGGGAGTTTTAAGTTGCAAGATCGTTTGACGAATAACAACCGAAATACCATCAAAAACACCACTCAAGAACAAAGCTGCTAGCGATACCCAAAAGATAGTAGAAAGTCCGAAAATAATGATACAAATACCAAATCCGAAAATGGCGGTTAATAATTTCATTCCTGCATTTCTACTTAACGGTACATAGGCAGTTATTAGCATCGTCAAAAAAGATCCAATTGCAGGAGCTGCTCGTAAAAAGCCAAATCCCTCTGAACCAACCTTTAAGATATCTTGTGAAAAAACAGGCAATAATGCCACCGCACCACCAAATAATACGGCTACCATGTCCAGTGTTATAGCTCCTAAAACGGTTTTGTTATTGAACACAAATTTGATTCCTTCTGTTAAACTCTGCATCACGGGTTCGCCAATTTTAGGATTCAAAATTGGTTTTTTTTCGATCTGGGTTAAGGCTAATAAAGCAAGGACTGAACAAGCAAAGACACTACACATAGACCAATGAACGCCAATTAATGTAATAGAAAAACCTGCTACAGCTGGTCCTACTACCGAAGCGATTTGCCAAACAGAACTGCTCCAAGTAGCAGCATTAGGATATACTTTTTTAGGAACAAGAAGTGAGAGTAGCGAAAATATGGTTGGACCTAAAAAGGCTCTTACTAATCCGCCTAGAAACACTAAGAAATAAATAGCATAAAGCAACGTTTGCGTAGCGTATGAGCTGACAACTTCTGGCCAAGTCAACAAAAATAAACCAAAACTAATCACTGAAAAAGCCAGTATGCATTTGATAAGCAGTCCCTTTTTTTCTTTTTGATCTACAATATGACCAGCAAATAAAGCCAAGGAAACAGCAGGAATTACTTCCATTAAACCAATAATTCCTAATGAAAGAGGATTTTTGGTAATACTATATACTTGCCATTCGATTACAATAAATTGCATCGACCAAGCGAAAACCATAGCGAAACGAAGTAGTAAAAAAATATTAAATTCTTTGTAGCGCAGGGCAGCATACGGATCTTTTTTCTTCGTGGTTTCAGTGCTCATTATTTTATGTTTTTTAATCTTAATTGGATCGAAGTTGTTCCTTTCCATTCGTTTTCATCGATGCAGTAAACCGCTTGAAATGGTTGGTGGTTTTTTGTTAGTTCTATTTTATCACCTATCCCAAAACCAATAGCCGTTATCCCTTCAGAATTATTTTGCTTCACAAATAATTTTAAATGTTCGTCATCTGCACCCAAAGTTTTAGCATAGCCTGTATCAACGATATTTTTTGTTAAAAAAACAGGTGTCATGTTTAGAGGTCCAAAAGGTTCGAACTGTTTTAAAATTCGGGTTAGTTTTGGAGTAATGTCAGAGAAGTTTATTTCAGCATCTATTTCTACTTCAGGAATACGTAGATTGTCTGGTACAGTGTTTTTTACTTGCTGTTCGAAAGCTTCTTTAAAAGCAGGATAGTTTTCAGGTTTTATCGTCATTCCTGCGGCGTACATGTGACCTCCAAACTGCTCAAGGTGCTCTGAACATGCTTCAAGTGCGTTGTACACATCGAATCCTTTTACAGATCGTGCCGAAGCAGCATATTTATCACCACTTTTAGTAAAGACCAAGGTGGGGCGGTAGTAGGTTTCTATAAGTCGTGAGGCCACAATTCCTATCACACCTTTATGCCAAGTTTCTTTATAAACAACAGATGTGTATCGTTCTTGTTCTTGATTTTCTTCAATTTGAGTAAAAGCTTCCTTGGTTATTTGTTTGTCTAAATCTTTTCGATCTGAGTTGTACTGCTCAATTTCAGAGGCAAATTGTTGGGCTTGCTCAAAATCAAATTCCGTCAATAATTCAACAGCATGGTTGCCGTGCTTAATGCGTCCTGCAGCATTAATTCTGGGTGCTATGATAAAAACGACATCGGTGATATCTAAGGTTTGCTTTTTTACTTGATGTATTAATGCTTTGATTCCAGGTCTAGGATTAGCATTGATAACTTGTAATCCATAATAGGCTAAAACTCGGTTTTCGCCTGTCATAGGTACAATATCTGCCGCAATAGCTGCTGCAACTAAATCTAAATAAGGCACCAAGTCATCAATAGTCTGCTGTCTATTTGATCCTAATGCCTGAATCAGTTTAAAACCAATTCCGCAGCCACACAATTCGTCATAAGGATAATAACAGTCGTCTCTTTTTGGGTCCAAAACGGCGACTGCGTCAGGTAGTATATCGCCAGGTCTGTGGTGGTCACAAATTATGAAGTCGATGTTTCGCTCTTTTGCGTAAGCGACATGATCAATCGATTTTATACCACAGTCTAAGGCTATTATTAATGTAAAACCATTATCGTCAGCAAAATCAATCCCTTTAAATGAAACACCATATCCTTCGTCATAGCGATCAGGAATATAAGTTGCTACTTCAGGATAAAAACTTTTTA
>CAXBGV010000123.1:0-7983 GCA_963975235.1 uncultured Flavobacterium sp.
AAAAAACAACGTGACAATAGCTTCTATTCTAGCATTAAAAACAGATAAGGGTGTGTATGAGCATACCAAGTTTATCTGCGATCGATTATTAGGAGCTCAAATAATTTCTGTATCTACAATAGATATTAACGAACAACCATTTATTAAAACGATTATCAAAAATGCTGATAATACTGTAGAATACGTCTTGAGTTTGTCAATCAAGGAAGCGAATGGTGCAACAAATTATGCAGTAGAGAGTCACTGGAATTTAGATAAATACGAACAAAATGTAAGTTTTTATAATTTCCAAATATGGACTAATTCTATAGATGATCTATATAGTTTAGGAGCACAGGTAGTAAATTTGATTAATACTAAAAAAGAGATTTCTAGCTACACGCTTTCTCAACCCCCAACGGTTTTTGTGAAAAAAGGAAAATATATAAACGGAAATTTAGAATTGCAGGTTATTAATACAAACGGTACGAACCAAATTACTTTTGATGCTGGATTAAGAAAAACCGAAACTAGCGCGGAGATGAAAATTAATTCTACGATAGATTTAACTAAAAAATATAGTAGCGAATTAGTTATTCCCACAGGCAATTTATTTGATATTGGCTTTAGATTAGGGGACGGAATCGCCACGCCAGATGATCTATTTATGTCAGACGGGCCATGGGGTGTTGATGCTCCAGAAGCCAACACAGTTGTTAATAATTATGCTATTCTCCCTAATGAAATAGCGTTTGCTGCTGATAGTTTTCCATTTGAAAGAAATTTAAGTTTAACCGCTACAACTACTGATTATATAGCAGCTTATAGAGCTTTAACAGCTCGGTTTAAACCTGTTGACTTATCAGCTTATAAAAGCTTGAACTTAAAAGGAAAAGGTACAGGATTGTTAGAAATCACTTTTGTAAAAAACAGTATAGAAAATTGGGAAGAGCAATATAAATCTTCAATTCTTTTAACAGGTGAGTTACAGGATTTTGCTATTCCGTTTTCTGAATTCGTATCGAGCAAAGGAACACCCTTAGTACTAAATGATATTAAGACAATAGTGTTTAAAATGAAAACTTCAGATGGGAAATCAACTGTTAAGGAGATGAATTTACAATCGATACAGTTCTCTAAAAACGTATCCCTATCTGTTGCTGAGTATGATACAGAAAGTGTTTCAAATAGCGTTTATGCAGCACCAAACCCAATAGCAGACAAGTCTGTTATATATTTTACAGCTACGGATGAGGAAAAAATAAGCATTGAGATATGTAATGTAACTGGTAAAGTTATAAAAAGGATTAGTGTTGATGCACAAGAGGGTCAAAATCAAGTTGCGCTCTCTAAGTCCAGTTTAACGTCAGGAATATATTTTTGTAAATTGATTAGTAAAGTATCAAAATATAATGTTATAAAATTAATTGTCAAGTGATTTTGGTTAGTTAACTTGTTGCAATGGCTACGCTTTATTATTAAGTTGTAGCCATTTTTTTTTGAATGGTAATGACTTGATTTTATAAAAATGTTCAGCTGTAAATACTAAAAAATGCTAAGTTATCTTCGTGATTTTAGAACAATAAAAAACTCCACTACAATACTTTGCAGCGGAGTTTTATATATTTTGCGTACCGTATTTTAGCCTTCCATCTTGGCGCTTAACTCGAACCAACGTTCTTCTTTGACTTCTATTTTATTGATGAGGTTTTGCAATTCTTTTCCCTTTTTCTCAATATCATTCTCGGTAACTTCTCCTTCTGAGAATAAAAGTTCTATTTTGGTTTTTTGCTCTTCTAGATCTTTAATTTCACGCTCTAACTTCTGAAATTCTTTTTGCTCATTAAAGGTCAAGTTTCCAGTAGGATTGTTTTGTTTCCAATCTTTCTTCTCAGCTTTGTTTTCCTCTTTTTGAGCCACATCAGCACTGTCTTCGTATGCTCTAAAGTCTGAATAGTTTCCTGGAAAGTTCTCCACTACACCTTGTCCTCTAAAAATAAATAAGTGATCTACGATCTTATCCATAAAGTAACGGTCATGTGATACAACTAATAAGCAGCCCGGATAATCAAGCAAGAAACTCTCAAGGACATTTAGAGTTACAATGTCTAAGTCGTTCGTAGGTTCATCCAGAATTAAAAAGTTTGGATTTTGAATCAAAACAGTACATAGGTACAAACGTTTAAGTTCTCCACCACTTAATTTCTCTACATAATCGTACTGTTTTTTGGCATCAAATAAAAAGCGCTCCAATAGCTGTGAAGCTGATATCATACGCCCTTTTGAAAGCGGAATAAATTCTCCGTATTCCTTAATGATGTCAATAACGCGCTGTCCTGGTTTAGGGTTAATTCCGCTTTGAGTATAGTAACCAATTTTTATTGTATCACCCACAATCACTTTTCCGCTATCAAGAGGTAAAGTTCCAGTTAGTAAATTTAAGAAAGTAGATTTACCTGTTCCGTTTTTACCAATAATTCCAATACGCTCACCACGCTGAAAATCAAATGTAAATTCATTTAAAATAACATGGTCTTTAAATTTTTTAGAGATTTTGTGTAGCTCGATAATCTTGCTACCCATGCGCTCCATGTTAATTTCGAGCTCTACTTTATTTTCTTTTCGGCGACTTTGTGCTTTTTCTTTAATATCATAAAAGTCATCCTGACGGGATTTAGATTTAGTTGTTCTTGCTTTAGGTTGGCGGCGCATCCACTCTAATTCCTTTACAAATAAATTTTGAGCCTTGTCTACACTCGCATTTTCAGATGCAATACGTTCCTCTTTTTTCTCTAAGTAGTAAGAGTAGTTTCCTTTGTACTGGTATATTTTTCCGTTGTCTAATTCGATAATTTCATTACACACACGCTCTAGGAAAAAGCGGTCGTGCGTAACCATAAACAAGGTAATGTTTTCTTTAGAAAAGTAACTTTCTAACCACTCAATCATTTCTAGATCCAAGTGATTGGTAGGTTCGTCAAGTATTAACAAATCAGGTCTATTGATCAAAATAATAGCTAGTGACAAGCGCTTTTTTTGTCCTCCAGATAGGTTTTTGACCTTCAGTTTAAAGTCCTCAAGTTTTAATTTAAATAGGATTTGCTTGTATTGTGTTTCAAAATCCCATGCATTGTGTTGATCCATTCCGTCAAAAGCTTTTTGGTAAGCCTCTTCATCTTCTGGGTTTTCCAATGCTTTTTCGTAGGCTTCAATTACCTTCAACGTTTCGTTGTCAGATGCAAAGATGCTCTCCTCGATAGTAAGCTCGTCTTGAAGATTATTATCTTGAGATAAAAATGCCATTCGAATGCTTTTACGCAAGATAACTTGTCCTGTGTCTGGTTCGTCAAATCCATTGATGATATTCATAATGGTTGTTTTTCCAGATCCATTTTTGGCAATAAAAGCAATTTTTTGGTCTTTATTAATTCCAAAAGAAACATCTTTAAAAAGGGTGCGTTCTCCAAACGACTTCGAAATATTCTCTACTGAAAGGTAATTCACTGTGCTAATTTTTTGCAAAAGTAAGACTTTAAATATCGATTACCGAATTGTTTAAACTAATCTGCGATTTTCATGTTAAAATAGTTCAAGATGTTCAGAAAACTAATTTAAAAAAATAGTAGCAAATGGTTTTACTGATTATCTTTGTTTTATGCAATTATCGGTAATTATACTCAATTATAATGTTCGCTATTTTTTAGAACTTTGTGTACAAAGCGTGCAAGAAGCGATTGAAAACATTAGTGCCGAAATTATTGTAGTCGACAATAACTCGGATGATGACAGTTGCCAAATGATGAAGAGTCGTTTTCCAAATGTGAAACTTATTGAAAATAAAGGGAATGTAGGATTTCCAAAAGGGAATAACATTGGAGTTGCCCATGCTCAAGGAGAATTTATTTGTATTCTCAATCCTGATACAGTGGTTGCCGAGGATACTTTTGTAAAAGTTTTGGCTTATGCCAAAATGAAAAAAAAGTTGGGAATAATTGGAGTAAAACTAGTTGATGGGCGGGGTAATTTTTTGCCAGAGAGCAAACGCGGTGTGCCAACTCCCTTTGTCGCCTTTTCAAAAATGGCTGGTTTGTATAAACTATTTCCCAAATCAAAATTATTTGGACAGTATTATGCACAACATCTTGGAGAAGATGAAACTGGCGAAGTATCAATACTAGTGGGCGCTTTTATGATGATGCAACGAGAATTGTATGTAGAGTTGAAAGGTTTTGATGAAAACTGTTTTATGTATTCTGATGATATCGATTTGTCTTATCGGTCATTGTTGCTGGATCGAACTAACTTTTATTTTGCCGATACAAAAGTGATTCATTTTAAGGGGGAAAGCACTGTAAAAGATGATGTTTACATGAAACGATTTCAGGATGCAATGCATTTTTTTTACAAAAAACATTTTACAGTTTCTTGGTTCTTTTCTCTTTTTATGAGTTTAGGTATTTTTTTGTTTTCAGTTCTTAAAAAAGTACAAGGACAAAAAGTAGAGAAAAAAATAATAAAGGAAAGTCATATTTATTCAGAGAATAAGGATTTAACAAAATTATTTACACTTGATCACTATAAAAAAGTAGTTTTTCATGATTTGAAAAAAGAAAAAATGGTAATTTCGGCAGCAATTAATGATGTTGTTGGCAGCGAAATTATATTAGATCTAAATTTTATAACCTTTAAAGATGGTATCGATTTTATGGAATCATTAAAAAACAAAGGTTTAACATTTAGAATTTTACCAAAAAATACTAATTTTTTAATAGGAAGTGATAATTCTAACGAAAGAGGAGAGATTATCAAAATACGATGATAAATTATGTTTACTGTAATTTATGTTCAAAAATTTTAGTAATTTCGCAAACTGATAACATAAATCACCTGATAGGGTAACAATATGGCAAGATTTGAATTAAAACTTCCTAAAATGGGAGAGAGCGTTGCAGAAGCTACGATAACTAATTGGCTTAAAGAAGTTGGGGATAGAATTGAAGCTGACGAAGCAGTACTTGAAATAGCAACTGATAAAGTAGATAGCGAAGTTCCTAGCGAAGTTTCCGGTATTCTTGTAGAGCAGTTGTTTAGTAAGGATGATCTAGTACAAGTAGGCCAAACTATTGCCATTATAGAAACCGAAGGTGGTGAAGCGTCTACAAGCACAGATAGTGTAGCTCCAGAGGCCGTAGCTGCTGTAGAGAAAACAATAGATAGCGCTAAAGATGCAGTTGCTGCGCCAGTAGCAGGAAATGTGTTAGATACTTCAAATTCAGATAAATTCTTTTCTCCATTAGTGAAAAATATCGCTACTGCAGAAGGTGTTACTGTAAGTGAGTTAGATTCAATTTCAGGTACAGGAAAAGAAGGTAGAGTTACTAAAAATGATATTTTAGAATACGTAAAAAACAGATCAAGTCAGCCAGTTGTTGCTGCTAAGGCTGTCGAAACACCAAAGCAAGCGGCCGTTGCATCGGCGCCAGTTGCTCAAAAAGCAGCGCCAGTTTCTGTTAATGGAGGTGATGAAATCATCGAAATGGATAGAATGCGTAAGCTAATCTCTGGTTATATGGTAGCTTCAGTTCAAACATCAGCTCACGTACAATCATTTATAGAGGTTGATGTGACCAATATCGTAAAATGGAGAGAGAAAAATAAAAATGCTTTCGAAAAGAGAGAAGGAGAGAAGCTGACATACACTCCGATTTTTATGGAAGCAGTGGCAAAAGCATTGAAAGATTTCCCAGGAATGAATATCTCTGTTGATGGGGATTATATCATCAAGAAGAAAAATATTAACCTAGGGATGGCAGCAGCTTTACCAAACGGAAATTTAATTGTTCCTGTAATTAAAAATGCAGACCAATTGAACTTGGTAGGGATGGCAAAAGCAGTAAACGATCTAGGAAACCGTGCTAAAATGGGTAAATTAAAACCAGATGATACTCAGGGAGGTACTTATACAGTAACAAACGTGGGTACTTTTGGTAGTGTTTTTGGAACGCCTATTATCAATCAACCACAAGTGGGGATTTTAGCTCTTGGAGCGATACGCAAGGTGCCAGCGGTAATCGAAACTCCCGAGGGAGACTTTATTGGTATTCGTCAAAAAATGTATTTATCGCACAGTTACGACCATAGAGTGGTAGATGGTGCATTAGGAGGTAGTTTTGTGAAAAGAGTAGCAGAGTACCTTGAAGCATTTGACGTCAATAGAGATTTGTAGGTCGTTAAAAAAAATATAGTAAACCCGATAGA
This sequence comes from uncultured Flavobacterium sp., assembly GCA_963975235.1. Classification (GTDB taxonomy): domain Bacteria; phylum Bacteroidota; class Bacteroidia; order Flavobacteriales; family Flavobacteriaceae; genus Flavobacterium. Next base: position 6,238 of record CAXBGV010000123.1, read on the forward strand.
TTTGTAATTTATCGGGTTTCTTTTTTTAAATCACGATGGTGGATATTAAAGTGATCTTAGCTCTATTTATTAACTTATTTTACTTTAAAATTAAACACAAACCTATATATTTGTAATTATACAAAATTTTAAAATGGAATTAAAACTCAATAAACCAATTTGCTTTTTCGATTTAGAAACTACAGGAATCGATATTGGGAAAGACAGAATTGTAGAAATATCAATATTTAAAGTTTTCCCAAACGGAAATAAAGAAAGCAAAACATGGTTGGTGAATCCTACGATTCCTATTCCGCCTCAAACTACCGCAGTGCATGGGATCACTGATGAGAAAGTAGCTAATGAGCCTACTTTTAACGAACTAGCACCTGCTGTTTACAATATGATAAAAGATAGTGATTTGGCTGGTTTTAATTCAGATCGTTTTGATATTCCTTTGCTTGCTGAGGAGTTACTTCGTGCAGGTGTAGATTTTGATATGAAAAATAAGGTATCTGTAGATGTGCAAACTGTTTTTCATAAAATGGAAGAACGCACGCTTAGTGCGGCTTATAAGTTTTATTGTGGTCAGAGTCTAGAAAATGCGCACTCAGCAGAAGCAGATACTATGGCGACTTATGAAATCTTGAAAGCACAATTAGATCGTTATCCTGAGCTTGAAAATGATATGAAAGTATTATCAGAGTTTACAACACGAAAAAAAATTGCTGATTTTGCAGGAATGATTGCTTTTGACAAAGATGATGAGGAGATCTTTACTTTTGGTAAACATAAAGGAGTAAAAGTGAATACAATATTGGAGAAAGAGCCCGGATATTTTAGTTGGATACAAAATGCCGACTTTCCTTTGTATACTAAAAAAGTGCTGACGGCAATAAAACTGAGAAAATTAAATACAAAGTAAACTAACTATCATGTGTTTGATTGTTTTGGTTTTAGAAAAGTAAAACAGTTATTAAAAAAGGAATATAGCATGAAAATAATTTGCATTGGTAGGAATTATGTAGATCATATTGAAGAGTTAAAAAACGAACGACCTGCAGAGCCTGTTGTTTTTATAAAACCGGATTCGGCGATCTTGTTAAAGCAACATCCATTTGTTATACCGGAGTTCTCTGAGGATATTCATCATGAGATCGAGCTTATTGTAAAAATCAGTAAAGTAGGAAAGTACATCGATCCTAAGTTTGCTCATAAATACTATGACGAAATTAGTGTAGGTATCGATTTTACGGCTCGTGATCTCCAAGCTACTTTAAAAGCGAAAGGTTTACCTTGGGAAAAAGCAAAAGCATTTGATGGATCTGCTGTTATTGGTGATTTTTTACCAAAAGAGCAGTTTAGTTCACTAGAAAATCTTACTTTTGAGTTAACTAATAATAGCAAGTCTGTTCAAAAAGGGGACTCTAGATTTATGTTGTGGAATGTTGATGAGCTAATTGCACATGTGTCACAGTATTTTACCTTAAAAATAGGGGATATCATTTTTACAGGAACACCTGCGGGAGTTGCTGCTGTGAAACCAGACGATGTATTAGAAGGATTTTTAGAAGGACATAAACTATTTAGAATACAAGTAAAATAATGGCTTTAAATTATAACCTTTCCAAAGTGTACGCACTTTCAGATAACGATCCAGAATTTGTAAATGAAATTCTAACATTGTTTGTAACCGAAGTTCCAGAAGATTTAGCACAAATCAAAGAAGGAATTAAAAAGAAAGATCATAAGCATGCCTATGCATAT
>CAXBGV010000124.1:0-7908 GCA_963975235.1 uncultured Flavobacterium sp.
ATCCGTGTAATGATTCTTACTATTATAATAGTAAAGTTGGGACTAATATTCTAGCATCTGACCTAGGGGTTATTGCAAAACGCGGGGCTGATAAATCGTATTTTTTTGCAGTAAATAATATTGTAACAACTGAACCAGTTAGTGGGGCCAAAATTGAATTGTACAGCTACCAACAACAAAAATTGGCAACAGAAAAGACAGATAGTGATGGTACTGCTAATTTTAAGCTCAATAAGTTCGCCTATTTTGCTATTATTACTGAGGGTAAAAGTGCTACCTATATCAAGCTAGATGACGGCACATCATTGTCAGTTAGTAATTTTGATGTCGCTGGTGAAACCTTACAAAAAGGCTTGAAGGGATATATTTATGGGGAAAGAGGTGTATGGCGCCCTGGGGATGACTTGTATCTGTCTTTTATATTAAATGACGCTGCTAATAAACTGCCCGAATCACATCCTATAAAATTAAGACTTTCGGACCCCAATGGAAAAGTAGTTTATCAAAAAGTACAAAAATCGAATGAGTTAAATCATTATGTTTTTAATGTTAAGACTGATCCTGATGCACCTACAGGAAACTGGGAAGCCATGGTGAGTGTGGGAGGTGCGAAGTTTTACAAAAGTGTGAAAATTGAAACGATCAAGCCGAATCGTTTACGAATCAAGAATAGTTTTAAAAGAGCGGTTCTCTCTTCTTCTTATCCTAATAGTAGTAACCTAGAGGTCAGTTGGCTTCACGGTGCAATTGCTAGAAATTTGAAGGTAGAAATGCAAGCTAAGTTTTCACAACAAACGACTACTTTTAAAAATTATCCAAAATATACTTTTGATGATTTAGTACGTAAATTTAATACAGAAGAGATTAATATTTTCTCTGGAAAAATTGATGGAAATGGTAGGGCTTCCGTAAATATTCAGCCTAAGTTGAATGAACAAGCTCCTGGAATGTTAAGAGCTTCTTTTATCACAAAAGTGTATGAAGAAGGGGGCGATTTTAGTTCAGATGTGATGGCAACAACCTATTCTCCGTACAAAGTTTATGTAGGGTTAAAATCTCCAGAGCCTAATAAATATGGAACATTAGAAACAGGAAAAAACAATAGATTTGAGGTGGTGACTGTTGATGAAAACGGAAGACCTAGATCCGTAAGAAATCTTGAAGTAAAAATATTTAAGGTACAATGGAGATGGTGGTGGGATGCATCAGAAGATAATTTATCGAATTATAATTCGTCTAATTCGACTACTTCCTATAAAACAATGTATATCAATACCGATTCTAGTGGAAAAGGTAGTTTTCAGTTTGCAGTCGATGAAAATGATTGGGGGAGATATTTAGTACGTGTTGCTGATGAAGATGGCGGACATGCAACTGCTCAAACCGTTTTGATTGATTGGCCAATCTGGTCAGGAAAAACAAGAAATACAGATGCTTCTACGGCTAGTATGTTGGTTTTTTCGACTAATAAAAAAAATTATGCTGTAGGTGAAAAAGCCGAAATATCTTTTCCTTCAAGTGAAGGCGGAAGGGCTTTAATTTCGATCGAAAATGGAACAAAAGTAGTTCAAACACTTTGGGCTGTAACTAAAAAAGGAGAAACTAAAGTTACCGTTCCTATTACGTCAGCGATGGCTCCTAATGTGTTTTTTAATATCACTTTATTGCAGCCGCATGCAACCACTAAAAATGATTCGCCTATCAGAATGTATGGAATTGTTCCGATAGAAGTGGTTGATAAAAACACCATTTTAGTACCAAAAATCGCAATGCCAGCAGTTTTAAAACCAGAACAATCTTTCAATGTTCAAGTAAGTGAACAATCAGGGAAAGCAATGACATATTCTATTGCTGTTGTTGATGAGGGATTATTAGATTTGACTCGATTTAAAACGCCTAATGCTTGGGATAGTTTTTACAGTCGTGAAGCACTTGGGGTAAAAACTTGGGATGTTTATGATGATGTAATTGGTGCGTATGGTGGTAAAGTAAATCAGATTTTCAGTATTGGTGGAGATCAGGATTTAGGTGGCGGAAAGGCTAAAAAAGCAAATCGTTTTAAGCCTGTTGTTATCTACCTAGGGCCTTTTCTTTTGCCGAAAGGCGGAACAAAAACGCATAAAATAAAATTACCAAAATATATAGGGTCGGTAAGAACAATGGTGGTTGCTGGTGATGCAAGTACTAGTGCTTACGGGAATGTTGAAAAATCAACTCCTGTTCGCAGTCCGTTAATGGTTTTAGCGTCGTTGCCAAGAAAAATTTCTCCATCTGAAAAAGTGACCATTCCAGTTACGGTTTTTGCGATGGAAAAAAACATAAAAAATGTACGAGTTGAAATAAAAACAAACAACGGACTGAGGGTTATTGGAACAAGAACGCAGACATTAAATTTCGCAAATCCGGATGAGAAAATGACTTATTTCAATTTAGAAGTAGGGCAAACCACCGGTATTGGAAAAGTGACAATCACGGCCACTTCAGGAAGTGAAAAAGCTTCTTATGATGTGGAGATTGATATGACAAATCCAAACCCGATAACAAATACTTATAAAGATGTCGTTTTAGAGCCACATAGTTCTAAGACGATTTCATGGGAAACTTTTGGTGTTGCAGGAAGTAATAAGGCTAAGCTGGAAGTTTCGTCTATGCCAACAATAGATTTTAATCGAAGGTTACAATACTTAATAGGATATCCACATGGTTGTGTAGAGCAAACGACATCATCTGTTTTTCCTCAATTGTATTTAAATGATGTGGTTGATCTTGATGCGGGCCGTCAACAAACAATTCAAAAAAATGTGTCTGCTGGAATAACGAGATTAGGTGGTTTTCAATTAGCAAATGGTGGATTGTCGTATTGGCAAGGTAATACGGTTGCTGATGATTGGGGAACTTCGTACGCTGGTCATTTCTTGATTGAAGCCGAGAAAAAGGGATATGTTTTACCTATTAATTTTAAATCTAAATGGATTTCGTACCAACAGAGAGAAGCGAAACAATGGCGATTTACACCACAGTACGGAAATGATTTAGCGCAAGCTTATCGTTTATATACACTGGCTTTAGCGGGAGCTCCAGATTTGTCTGCGATGAATAGATTAAGAGAGACCGCCAACATTTCTAACGAAAGTAAATTGCGTTTGGCTGCGGCCTATGCTTTGGCGGGTCAAAAAGCAGCTGGTGTTTCTTTATTGCTGAAAACTACTATTGACGATGAAAGTAATAGTTATGGTCATTATTATTACTATGGATCAAGTGAAAGAAACAAAGCAATGACTTTAGAGACTTTAATTTCGTTGGGTCTAAAAGGAAAAGCATTTGCAGTAGCGACTCAGTTAGCCAAGAAAATGGCGAGTGATCAATGGATGAGTACACAAACTACGGCTTATTGTTTGCTTGCAATGTCTAAGTTTGCTCAAAATAACGGAGCAAAGGGTATTGCTATACAGTATAAAAAAGACGGGAAAGTTCAAGCGATTAAAACGATGAAATCTATTGCAAACCGATCTTTAGAAGTTAGAACAGGGCTGAGTACAATGACGTTAACGAATACTAAAGATAACACCGTTTATGTAAGGGTGTTGAATAGCGGTATTTTGCCTATCGGTCAAGAGCAGGTTTTACAAAATAACTTAGCAGCTTCGATACGTTTTAAAAACAGAAAAGGTGTTGTTATCGATGTGAGTAAAATTGATCAAGGAACAGAATTTATTGCAGAAGTTACTATTAGAAATTTAAAAAATGAAGGTGTTGAAAATGTTGCCTTGTCTCAAATTCTCCCTTCTGGATTCGAAATCGTTAATACAAGATTTACGGATTATGGTGATTCGACTAACAATGTTGCGGACTATATTGACATACGTGATGATCGAACGAATTTCTATTTTGGGCTTAAAGCCAATGAAAGTAAAACATTCAGAGTATTGTTGAATGCGTCATATTTAGGAACTTATTATTTGCCAGGATTACAATGTGAAGCGATGTATGACAATACGTTTTTAGCCAGAACAAAAGGGCAATGGGTTGAGGTTGTGAAATAATTATAATGTAACCCAATAGTTTTAAAGACTGTTGGGTACTTTTAAATAGAATGTATTGAAGAATAAATTAATTGCGTTCATGCAGCGCATTATAAATTGGATTAAAAACAATAGAATTAAATCATCAATAGTTTTTGTACTATTGGTGGTTTATTTTTTTTCATTGCCTAGCACTTTGTTTGAAGAACCTTACTCAACGGTTATTGAAAGTAAAGAAGGTATTTTGCTTGGCGCCAAAATAGCAAGGGACGGCCAGTGGCGATTTCCAGAGCAAGATAGCGTTCCTGATAAATTTAAAAAGTGTATTGTTTATTTTGAAGACGAATATTTTTATCAGCACCCAGGATTTAATCCCATTGCTATGTTTAATGCGATCAAGCAAAATAGAGCAGCAGGAAAAGTAGTTCGTGGGGGAAGTACGCTTACGCAACAAGTAATTCGTTTGTCTAGAAAGGGAAAAGGGAGAACTTATTTTGAAAAAGGAATAGAGGTACTTCTCTCTACACGATTGGAGTTGGGGTATTCGAAAGACGGAATACTTAATTTATATGCTGCTCACGCTCCTTTTGGAGGAAATGTTGTTGGACTCGAGATGGCTTCTTGGCGGTATTTTGGCGTACAATCGCATCAATTATCATGGGCTCAAAGTGCTACATTAGCAGTGTTGCCTAATGCTCCTAGCTTAATTTATCCTGGTAAAAATCAACAAAAATTGCGTTTAAAAAGAGATCGCCTTTTATTGAAATTACAAACAGAAGGCGTGATAGACAGTCAAACCTATGCCCTTTCTATAGCGGAGCCATTGCCTCAAAAACCGTATGATTTACCACAAATTGCGCCGCATCTTTTACAAAAAGTAGTTAAAAGCCAAGAAGGAGAACTTGTAAAAACAACTATTGAAGTGGAACTGCAAAATAGGGTGAACCAAATTGCAAAATACTATCACAATCAATACAAACAGAATGAGGTTAATAATTTAGCTATTATAGTAATTGATATTACGAATAGAAATGTGATAAGCTATGTTGGGAATGCACCAACGGATAGAAACCATCAAAAAGATGTCGATATTATTGATGCTCCTAGAAGCACGGGTAGTATTTTGAAACCTTTATTGTACGCCGCGATGATGGATGATGGAGAGCTACTGCCCAATACCCTAGTCCCCGATATACCTACACAAATATCTGGTTATGCCCCCCAGAATTACAATCTTACTTTTGATGGTGCTGTTCCAGCTCATCGTGCATTGTCGCGGTCTTTGAATATTCCTGCCGTTTTGATGCTACAAGATTTTGGAGTAAATAAGTTTTATGAAGAATTGCAAAAATTTAAGTTGAGGGATATCTCTCAACCGCCAGATCATTACGGATTGTCATTAATTTTAGGTGGTGCCGAAAGCAATTTATGGGATTTATGTCGAACGTATGCGGGCTTATCCTCGACTGTAGATTACTTTAATAAAAATGATGGGAAGTATCGAACTAATGAGTTTGCAGAGTTAAATATTCATCAGGATTACAAAGTAGATTTTGGTGATCAAAGTGATCAAAAAACAATATTGGGAGCAGGTTCTATTTGGCTTACGTACAATGCCATGGAACAAGTAGGACGTCCTGAAGGCGATGAAGCTTGGGAATTTTATGATAGCGCTTTAAAAATTGCTTGGAAAACAGGAACGAGTTTTGGTAATAGAGATGCTTGGGCAATAGGAACCAATTCTAAATATGTTGTGGGTGTTTGGGTAGGGAATGCAACTGGAGAGGGTCGACCAACTTTAACCGGAGTTACTAGCGCTGCACCTATTTTATTTGATGTATTTAATTTGTTGCCAAGAAAAAAATGGTTTGCTACCCCTTATAAAGATTTAAAAGAAGTAGATGTTTGCTCGCTAAGCGGTTATCTCGCACAAGAAAATTGTCCAAAAATCAGTCAGTTGGTTTCCTTAAAGGGGAGTTCAACTGCAATTTGTCCTTACCACAAGATGATTCACGTAGATAAAACAGGTCAATTTAGGGTGAACAGTAATTGTGAAAGCATTGAGAATATAGTTGTAAAAAACTGGTTTGTCTTGCCTCCGGTTATGGAGTGGTATTACAAAAGCCATCACATAGCTTATCAAACATTGCCGCCTTTTAGAGCTGATTGCGGTTCGAATCAGGTGGTTTCAATGGATTTTATTTATCCTAAGGCCAATAGTAAAATATATTTGACCAAAGATTTTAATAGCAAGGTGCAACCTGTAATTTTAAAAGTAGCACATTCACAAAGTGAAGCACGACTGTTTTGGTATGTTGATAATGTGTATAAGGGGGTTACAAAAACCTTTCACGAAATGCCTATCGAACCAGCTTCTGGTTTTCATTATATCACCGTTGCCGATGAGGATGGTAATGAAATTAGGAGGAAAATAGAGATTGTCCGCGAATAATTTGGATGGTATTTATTCTAATTTTATAAGTGATTTGCACTGATAATGGTTTTGTTTATTTCTAAATTTGCAAAATAGAACAAAGCCTGAGATTGCTATTTTATAAAATAGGCTTTACATGCAAATGATTAAAGTATTTAAATGAAAAAAAGTTTACTATCGCTCTTGTTGGGTGGTTTGACAATAGGAATAACTGAGTTTGTAATGATGGGGCTTTTGCCAGATATCGCATCAGATTTGAAAGTTTCGATTCCGGTGGCAGGGTATTTAATCTCTGCTTATGCTTTAGGGGTTGTAATTGGTGCTCCACTAATTGTTATTATAGCAAGAAATTCCGCTCCAAAAAAGATATTACTAATTTTAGCAGCGATGCTTACTCTTTTTAATTCGCTGTCGATAATTGCTCCAAGCTATAATTTTCTATTTATTTCACGCTTGCTATAGGGACTGCCTCATGGAGCTTTTTTTGGTGTGGGTGCTGTAGTAGCAACACGTCTAGCAGATAAAGGGAAAGAAGCGCAAGCTATATCCATAATGTTTTCAGGTTTAACAATAGCAAATCTGGCTGGAGTGCCTATTGGGACTTACATAGGGTATCATTTTACTTGGCGTTATACATTTATCATCATTGCTTTTATAGGACTGTTAACGATAGCGGCTCTTTATTTTTGGATGCCAAATGTAGAGGCTAGAGCCAAAGAAACAGTAAAAAGTCAGTTGCAGGTATTTAAAAAACCAGAAGCTTGGTTGGTTATTTTGATTACAGCTATAGGTACAGGAGGTTTGTTTTGCTGGATTAGTTATATCGCTCCTTTGCTAACCAATATTTCTAAGTTCTCCCCTTCTGATGTTTCTTATATTTTGGTTTTGGCGGGATTAGGAATGGTGATTGGTAATTTAATAGGAGGGAAGTTAACCGATCGATTTTCGCCTGAAATAACCATCATATCTATTTTACTACTACTTTCAGTTGATTTAGTGTTGGTTTATTTGTTTTCTTCAAATCAATATGCAAGTTTAATTTTAGTGTTTACAACAGGCTGTATTTCGTTTTCAATAGGATCACCTATACAGATCTTGATGATTAAAACGGCTGTTGGCTCCGAGATGATTGCATCGGCATCTATTCAGGCAGCGTTTAATGTTGGTAATGCTCTGGGTGCGTTCTTAGGAGGATTACCATTAGTAGCCGGATTGAACTATGCTAGCCCTAATTTAGTAGGTGTGGCGATGGCGATGACTGGAGCTTTAATAACGGTATTGTTTTTACGAAGAAAACGTAGATTAGTACGTTTGCAAAGTATTTAATTAAACAATTATAATAGTAGTTTTTATTAGCGGTTCTTTTTATTTCTAAAGGGTAGGAGATGATTTAATAAAGTTGTGATGTGAATTCAAAGCTCTTTTTTTTAGCCCAGATAGCAGTGAAAATCC
>CAXBGV010000125.1:0-7902 GCA_963975235.1 uncultured Flavobacterium sp.
TTCTTTTCCTTCAACAATTTTTACGACCGAATCATCTTGTGGAAATTGAATGGGTAAGTTATGATGTACAAAATAGTCAGCTATTTCTCTTAATTCACTTTGAGCAACTTCATTTTCTGAAATTATTGGAGAGCCATGTATATTCCCACTGGTGCATACTATTGGACTCTTTACAACATCCATCAATAATTCCAAAAGAGAAGATGAAGGCAATAAAACACCTGTTTGATTTAAACTTGGTGCAATTATTTTTGTTGCAATACGTGTTTCCTTTGTGTTTTCTAGAATGACGATTGGAGCAACCGTACTTGTTAGCAACTCTTCTTCCTGTCCTGTTAATTGAAAATCCTTTTGAACACTTTCAATAGTATCGTATAAAACTGCAAATGCTTTATTTGGTCGTTTCTTTTTTTGTCTTAGTTGTTCTATAACTTCGGGATTAGTGGCGTCACAACACAACACATATCCATTTGTATTTTTTATCGCAATAATTCTTCCTTCAGCAATAAGCTCAGCAGTTTTTTGTAGAATCTTTTGTTTATCAATAGTAACCTTACTATCATCAGCTTCAACTAACTCTAATCGAATACCACAATCATTACAGCCATTAGTTTGCGAATGAAACCTCCGATTGCTTGGATCTTTATATTCTGTTTCGCAAGTAGTGCACATTTCAAAATTACTCAGTGATGTGTGCACTCTTTCAAAAGGAAATCGGGTTGTTATCGCATATCTAGGGCCGCAGTTTACACAGGTGGTAAAAGGATAACCGTAACGTCTATTTTCAACATCTTTTATTTCCTTTTTACATTCATTACAAATAGCAAAATCCGGTGTAAGTGGTATGTTTATTTTTTGATTTGTTGCTGAAGCGACAATACTAAAATCTTTAAAAGTTTGAGTTGATACTTCTTCAAATTTATGATTACTAATAATTGAAACTGGTGGAGGGTTTTTTAATACTGTTTCCAAAAATATAATCGCCTTTTCTGTTGAAGTAGTCATTTTAACAATAACACCTTCTGCATCATTAGACACGCATCCATTAATATTCAATTGTTGTGCAAGTTTAAATACAAAAGGACGAAAACCTACTCCTTGAACACGTCCTTTTATTTGTATTTTAAATGTCTTTGCACTCAATGATTATGCTTCTTTTTTAGCATTCACTTTTTCTACTAACCAATCGCACCAAGCATCCATTCCTTCACCATTAGTAGACGAAATTTGTATCACTTCAAGTTCGTGATTTACCTCGTGTGCATCTTTTGTTACGGCTTCTACCGAAAAAGGAACATAAGGCAACAAGTCTGATTTTGAAACGAGCATCATATCACTGGTTAAAAACATTCTTGGATATTTTTTTGGTTTATCATCACCTTCGGTTGTTGCCATAAGGGTTACTCGAAAATCCTCACCTAAATCAAAAGATGCAGGACAAACAAGGTTCCCTACATTTTCTATGAATAATAAATCTATATCTTCTAGCTGATACTCAGGCAATACCTGATGAATCATCTGTGCTTCCAAATGACAAATTCCTCCAGTAACAATTTGTAATGCTTGAATGCCTGTTTCACGTATGCGTTCTGCATCACGCTCTGTCTCTAGGTCTCCTACCATTACCGCCATTTTCAACTTATCTTTCAATCGTCGAGCAGTTTCTTGCATTAATGTTGTTTTACCACTTCCTGCGGAAGAAGTAATATTTATCAAAAGCGTCTTGGTTTTTGCCATTTCTTTTTTGATAATATCTGCAACAAAATCATTGGCTTTCAATAAATTAATATTGGTGTTTTCACACTGTACCGTACCGCGAGCGGCTTTTGTGGATTTATCTATACTCATATTTTCTAATTTTAAATTCTGTTGATTTTTAATCAGCAAATTCTACTTTATGAATTAACATTTCTTCACCTTGAATAATATTTTTACTAGGCTTTTGGCAACTATCACATAGAAAGCGATACTTTTTTACATCTGTAATATGATCACAACTTTCACATTGAATTTTCAATTCTACCATCTCTATATGAAATTTTACATTCTGATATTTTGGATTCATCATGTGAGAAGCTTCATATGCATTATATAAAAGACGTGGTTCTATATTAGAGAGTATTCCTACTTTCACATAGATACCCGTCATCGTATTGAGTTTCTCTGCATCAAACTCTTGTTCTAGAGTTCTCATAATACCATTTATTATCGAAGTTTCGTGCATTGTTAGTTTAAAATTGTCTTTAAATTCTTAAGTTGATTTAAATGTTGATTTGCGCGTTCTTTTAAATCTTCATCGTCTATAATTTCAGTAATAGAAGTTGCTTTTTCTACCATTTGATTATACTTTTTCTTTTCGGCTTTCTCATTCTCATTATGCATTAACCAGTATAATTCCAATTGATTTAAAAGTGTTAATGCTCTTTCAAAAGGATATTCATTTATAGTACGCACCGTAAGTGCATCTTCAAACAAACCAAATGCTTTATCTAAATTGTTATGTAATTTTGCTTCAGGGAAATTCATGAGTGCCGTTGCATAATTATGACTTGCCATCGCATATTCATATGGATATTGCTCTTTTGTAAAAAAACCTAAAACTTCCTTAAAAGAAGATGCACAAAAGGCTGTCCAAATAGGTTTTTCTTCCGATGATACGGGGATTTCAGAATAAATAAGAGCTAAGCTATGATGGATTTCTGCAAATTTCTGAGGATGCGTATCACGTTTGAAAACTTTTAAAGTGTCTTGAAAGGCGTTAATCGCTGGCTTGTAATACTGCGGGCTTCCGTTTTTAGACCATATATATAGAAGCGTTGCTTTACGTAATCCAGCTTCACCCAGAAATTCAGGAATATCTGCTTCTTTAAAATATAAAATAGCTTTATTTATGTAGTTCTTAGAATCTATAAAATCTTCCTGAAAATTGGCGATTTCCGAAGCATCAACTAGGATTAACCCTGCATTCACTTTTAATTCTCTTTCTTCATAAAAAGTAATACTAGATTGCTGTAATTCTTGAATTTCTGCTAAACTATCTAGGTTATATGGTACTTTTAATTGCGCCATCAGCACGGACGCCAGCTGAGTGTTAATAGCATTTTTCGATTCTGAAGATATGGCTCTTGGTATAGCTAATCTTAAGACTTTTTCAGCTTCAGCATACGCATTCGTATCTAATAAAAAATTTACAAAATGTTTAATAGTGAATAATCGTAGTTCATCATTAGGAGCATTTGCAATGGCTTCCGCATATAAAGTCTTAAGTGCAATAACGTCACGTCGTAATTTAATTGTGCCATATTGCTCAATGATACACCGGTTGTGTAAAGAACCCAATTCCACAAAAGCACACATATCTTCAGTAATATCGTACCCAAACTGTAGATGTGTCGCAATTAATAAATGATTATAAACCGGATTTTCTTCTGAAATAAATTCAAACGCTTTTTGGTGATTTCCTAATTTATAAAAGATGATTCCCAAAAGATTCTCTTTAGAAAACGATAGTTCAGGAAATAGATACGGAGGTTCAGTGTCATTCCAATCTAAAGAAGCGCTAATCAAATTATCAGAAATGACCAGTATTTTATTTGAACTTTGTGCTAAATTTTCATTCGTAACAATTTCTACAAGTTCATTCAATCTATCGATAGAGTGAATAATACTTTTTATAATCGTTTCGTTATTAGTTTTTGTTAAAATTGTAAGCACTTTTATCTACTTTTTGTGTTCCTCTTATATCTTTTGCAGCTGTCTTTTGCATATTAAGTGCATAAATTTCAGCCAATCTTTTTGATCTATAATCTCCTATTTTTCGTATCAAGACTTGATTTGGATCTTTAATGTTTACAAATACCAATGAAACTTCCCAACGCCCTTTAATTTCTTCAATCTTAGTTCGCACTTCTGCATCTAATAACCAAGCGTCTTTAGGGTCTTTTCTTTTAGGCATCAAATTGTTATTTTAATGAGATTCGTTCTTTCTACAATTTCATACTGGAGTATTCTATCTGTTGTGTCTAAATCATTATCTATCAATATCTCCCGTATCGCTAATGTTCTATCGCCTTTTAAGTTTCTAGATTTTAATAAAAACTGTGTAGGCTCATGAACCTTTACAAACCATTGACTACTAACAGGAGTAATTAAAAGTTGTTTTTGTTTTACTACATAAGTAACATATGCATAATGTATGCTTTCAAATACCCGTTCTACGAGCGCCGCGGTTAAATAAACGTGCGAAGATTTGAGTATAACATTATCTTCTTCCATTATGCCTTTACAAATTTTAAATCTTCCAAAATATGCTGTACTACTTTATCTCCAGCTTGCTTTACCTCCTCACTAAGTACTGTGTCTAATTTAGTGTTTTCTACGGCAATTAAATAGACTTGTATATCTTTTGGATATTCATCACCAAGTATTTTTTTAGAATACGATAGTGCTTGATCCCATTTCATACCATGTAAAAATACCATAGGGTCATCTTGTGGCGCTCTTAACACTTCTTCTGCAGGCACTTTAAATAAAGTACCAATAGGTTCATTGGAATTTACTACTGCATCTACCATCAAAATTTTAGTATGCCCTTTAAGACCAAAAAGTACTTCAAAGGCGGCCGTACCCATATCAAAGATATTTATCGTATCATTATCTCCGATAATTTTTTGCAACTCTTCAATCACGTACATTCCTATACCATCATCACTTCTAACTGGGTTTCCGAAACCCATTATTGCTGTCTTCATTCTTATTCTTTATATTAAACTAAAAAACTTTCCCGAAGACACCCTCGGGAAAGCTTATATAAATAATTGATTTATATCTATTTATAATTTGAATCGAGATAGTTCAACTCCAGATTTTTGATCGTGCGCATGCACAGTACAAACCAAACAGGAATCAAATGATCTTGCAACAATACCAACTTCTACAGGATCACTAGGATCTTCGATATCGATACCTGTAAGTGCACTTTCAATTGGTCCTGGGTTTCCTTGACCATCATTAGGCCCAACGTTCCATGTAGTTGGAGCCATTACTTGATAGTTTTTAATAACACCATCTTTAATTTCTATCCAGTGAGCTAATGCACCACGAGCTGCTTCTGTTGCTCCGAATCCTTTTCCGTCCTTTTCAACTGGCTTGATATAGAATTCTCCATCGAGGTCAATTTCTGAAAGCCATTGCTCTATAAACTTATATATTCTTGGAGCTTCATGAACTCTCGCTAAAACACGTGTAAATACACTAGGTCCTAGTTTTTTCATGATATCTCCAAATAAAGGATCTCTAATTTGATGTTCCTTATTATTAGGGTTTGCATTCATTATAACACGGGCCAAAGGGCCTGTTTCTGCAGCATGTCCATCATACCTTGGTGACTTTGACCAACTATATTGTCCATCAAAATCTGTATGGTGTAATGGTTGTGATTTAGCAGGAGTGGGTAATGGTTCTTCCCAAGGGTGTAATCCATCTTCTTGATTATCATACCAAGAATGTGAAACATCTTCTTTTACTTTAAGATGATCAAACTCATGATAATTTTCTCCATCGAAAAATCCACTAGAACTAATCAAGGCATCATTTCTACCTTCAATAGTTGGATTATTATATCGGTCTTTATGTAAGTATGTTCCTGTTGCCAAAAATTTACCTACTCCTTGACCAAATTTATCTAAGCCAAATTCGATTCCTGCTCTAATAAGCAATCCTAAATCACTATTTTTATGAGACTCATTTTCATCAACCCATGCTAACATATCGTCCCATGATTTGATTTCCATATAGCGCTCGATCGAACAACCTAACCATACTGGCTCTAGCCAATCATTTTTAAATTGTGCCAAAATAGCATGTGCTCGTGTAATATCTTTTAAGGTCGGCGCACACATAACTCCACCTGGAACCATATAGCTCGAGTGTGGCCACTGCCCACCAAATAAAGCATAGATTTGAACAGGCAATCCACTTGCCGTTAACCCTATTTGAAATGTTTCGCCGACATAAGCCGACCATCTTTTAACCACTTCTTTATACAAAGGCTGATTAGCATATTTCTTATTCGCCAAATCTGTTGCGAAAATGGCATAAAACCAACGTGGAATACTCTGTAATGTTTCAGAGGCTTGTCCAATAGCTCTCAATAATAGGGCATTTGGAGATAATTTTGTTCCCCAAGCGGTATCTAAAGCAGATGATGCACAATACAAATGTGACCCTCCACATATTCCGCAAATACGCGGTGTTACTATAAGACCAGATTGTGGATCTTTACCTTCCATTATTTTCTCAAAACCTCTAAACATTGCTGCCTGGGTATGAGCACGAGTTACTTTTCCGTTATCGATATAAACTTTAACATCTAAATCTCCTTCAACACGTCCTACGGGTGATATATTTAATTCTTTTACTGACATTTTGTAGTTAGTTTAATTACTTATTTAGAAGTTTCAGTTACACGTTTATTTGTAGGCATAACCTTCTGGAAACCTGCTTCCATATAATACGCCAATTTTGTTCTTCCTGTTGGAACTTCTTTAGGAAAAACTCCTAAATGCTTCATCGTTTTGAACACACTTCCTTTCATTAAATCATTATGTGGAAATCCTGGTTCTGTGCATCCTAAGCAAGGATGATTAGAACGTGTTTTACTCGACTGACGATTCCAAAGTATATTATTACAACTTGCTCTAGTCATTGGTCCACGACATCCTACTTCGTAGAATAGACATCCACCACGTTTTCCAAAGTTTCCATCGACCTTCTGAGCGAAATTAGTCACGTTAGTACATCCGTCTTGAACGAAATCTGTAAAAAATGTTTTTGGTCTGTGAAATTCATCTATTAAAACATCACCTATTCTTCCAACAGATATTGCTACGAGTATTTGAGTTATCCAATCAGGATGCGCTGGGCATCCAGGGATATTTATAACAGGTAAGCCTCCTTTTGAAACGTAGTCGTGACCTAAGAAGCCTCCTTTATTTTTCTTATGAAATTGTAAACCAGTTGATTCACTAGGGTTTGGCGCTACAGCGGGAATTCCTCCCCAAGTTGCACAATCTCCAATTGCAACTACATAGCCTGCAACCTTTGATAATTCTTTAATCCAATCCATCATTGGTCTATCGGCAAAATAATTCATTGTCCCAGTATTATTAGGACCTTTTATTAAGGAACCTTCATATACCAGAATATCCATTTGAACTTTTCCTGCTAAGATATCTTTTAAAAGATCTTGTACTTGATCTCCAATTTGTAATCCTGTAGTTGGATGCCAAAGAATATTAAGCCCGAAATCTGTAATAAGTTCTACCACAGTTGGTTCTTCAGCGTTCAAAAAGGACATTGTGTTTCCACTACATGCACCTCCTTGTAACCATAAAACGTTTGCCATAAAATGTTGGGTTTTGATTAGATTAAGATTCGAAAATAACAAAAATATTTCTATTTTCAAAATTCGAATAATCAATTTGATAAATTAATTGCCAATATTTTATAAAAAAAAAATATATAACGGTAATAATTTCAAAAAACTAAATTTTTGGCAATTTATTAGAGAAGTTAGAATAGCTCCAAAAGCCCTAAAAATTAAATATCAGGTATTTTACACATAAATCGGTAAACTCTGAATAGTTCTATAAAATGGTCGTTTTATGCGACTATAGTAAACGAAAATAGGAGGTAAAGAAACTAAAGTCTCATTTTCCGTCTTTTTTAGTAGTATTGTTAATTGACCTTTTATGAGACAAAGTATAGTGGTTCTTAACTCTTTAATCAGCACATTCCCCAGCATTTCGCGAAAAGCTACATTCCGGAAAAAGAGCTTCACTACATAAGTCTTGGACACAATCCCCAATTTCAGCTTTCCATTCCGTTAACCCTTCCCGCTAC
>CAXBGV010000126.1:0-7898 GCA_963975235.1 uncultured Flavobacterium sp.
TACCAACAGTATCTTAACCATTGGTATTGTTGGTCGTATAACAGCCGCAAGAAATCCAGATCTCTTTAATAAAATTGCACTTCAAAACCCAAATTATCATTTTGTTTGGATTGGTGATGGCGAATTAAAAACCACTCTTACAGCTCCTAATATTATTATTACAGGCTGGTTTTTAGATCAAAAAGAGGCCTTGCGTGAGTTGAATAAACTAGATATTTACATGCAAACCTCACTGTGGGAAGGATTACCAATTGCAGTGATTGAAGCTATGGCGTTGCAAAAACCAGTTTTGGCTACTAATATTATAGGTAATAAAGATGTGGTTGTACCAAATGAAACTGGTTTTTTGTTCGAAAGTATATCTGAAGCTAATGACTACTTAACGACCTTAAAAAGTAAAGATGTACG
This sequence comes from uncultured Flavobacterium sp., assembly GCA_963975235.1. Classification (GTDB taxonomy): domain Bacteria; phylum Bacteroidota; class Bacteroidia; order Flavobacteriales; family Flavobacteriaceae; genus Flavobacterium. The sequence goes on from CAXBGV010000126.1 coordinate 409, forward strand.
GGATACAATGGGTAAAAACGGATTGGCTCGTTGTCAAAAATTATTTAGCAACGAAAGGAAATTTAAAGAATTGATTGCGCTGTATCACCTTTAATTTTCTGTTGCAGCCAATAACTAATAAATATTGCAAACCAAAAACCACTAAAAACAATACCATCAAACCGAAGTAAAAAGTCATCAACACAATTGGAGGTAAAAAACAATACAAAAAAAGACAGTATCACAGGTTGTCTCAAATTTATTCCTAAATAAGCTATTCCTGACAGATAAATTAAAACTACAATAGGTCCTAGAATACCATATTTTATAAAATAATCTAAAAACTGATTGTGGGTAGGAAATTCATATTTAGCCAAGAACTGCTGGTTTGTTTGCTTGTAATAAGCAGTTAAAGCAGGTTTCGATTGAGAAGCTCCTACCCCAAAAGGAAGGTTTTGAACTCCCAACTCCCATGCTGATTTCCAGATTGAAAGTCTCGTAACAAATGAATTAAAAACGGTAGCTTCTGGATTTTCTATGTCATCAAGTTTGCCTATCTTATCCATATGGGCAAAGGTTACATTATTGTACTTATAGGCCATATAGCTGTTGTTTTTGACATAAATACTTAAAACAATATTTAAAATCACAATCGACAGTAGGCTACTTTTTATTGTTTTTTTTATATTAATATGATCTTTTATAGCATAGAAAAAAACAATTAGCATACCCAAAATCACATTGAGCAAAGCCAATCGTGTATTAATGAACAATACCAAAAATAAAGAAATAATAAAGCTACTAATTCTAAATAACTGTGTTTTTATTTCCCTATTTTCCTTAAAAGATTGAACCGTTAAGTAAATAAAAATAATAGTTACAAAAGCAAGATGCATGTTTAAAGCAGGTGCGTGAATACCCATACTATTTGAAAAAACATAACCCATTTCCCATAAATCTATCCCACTTTGATACTTAGCTATTAATAGCGGATTATTTAATACAAAAAACAGTAAGAATAGGGATACTATACTCATCGTTGCAATTGCATAGTACTCGATTAAACTGGAAAATTGAATTCTATGATAATTCCCAATGATGAACCATGAAAACAGCGCAAGAGAAACATATTTCTCTACCACTTTAACCTCATCGATATAGGAGTCAGTGTTAAAAAAGAACAACAATTCTAATAGTAAAGGTGAGAGCAGCACAATTCGTAAAATAACAGCCTCTTGTACCTTTGTAGTTTTTTTTATAAAAATTAAATTAAAAACTGTAAAAATACAGAGCAACCAAGTACATGGAACTCTAAAAATAATTCCAGCTCCTATAAAAAGTAAAAAGAGATTGAATATTTGATTAAAGTTTTTCTCTGAAATAGTCATAGTATAAAGCGTAATAGATTAAAGGAAAAACTCCTATTTTATGTCGGATAGCGGTTCCTAAATCGGGCTCAAATACACCTTGAACTATAAAATAAGAAAATAGTATGAGTAATAACCATAATTCATAGTGCTGTTCTCGTCTATTTTTTAAACATCTTGAAAGTCTTACTATCAGAATATAAAATAATAAAAGTTGCCAAATGACAAAGGCTAGAATTTGCGGCGACAATAGATGCTTTAAGCCATTTATTGGCACATTGACGGTGAAAAAACCGTACACAATACCAACAGCTTCTCCATACCAAGTGTCAGGTTTAATGGGAGAGGTTATTATCGAATTAGCGTCTTGCGAATTCAGTCGATCTAAATTTACTACTTCCCTACTACTTTCTGAAAGGTATTGTCCTTTTACAATTGCGTAGCTCAATGATAAGAAAAAAGCAATGCACAAACCATAAAATAAGATCGAGAATGTTTTATTCTTAAACTTTATAAAGCCTACTGCATACATCCCAACTGAAATTATGGGAATTAATAAAAAATAAGGACGGTAAAAAATTCCAAAAAGAAGGAGCAAGAGCATCGAGTACACTATAGAATGCTGAAAAGAAATACGATCACTTTTAAAAATAAATACAAGTATCGATAAATATAAATAAGTGATAAACTCCTTTGAAGGCATAGACATAAATACTGCGATCATAAAAAAACCCAAGTAAACCAACACGTTTTTTATTGTAATGATGTGAAAATTACTAGGAATAGCAATTTTATATAAAATATAAATTAAAATAGGATACTGGATTAGTCCGATAATAGGAAAGGGCAAATACCTTAAATACGTTAATTTGTAAAAAAGAATGGTAAGCGGATAACTTCCTAAAAATCCAATCTCGTTTCCTTTGTCATAAGCAATAAGTGTAGCATCATAGAAAAACTTTTTAGGCAAGACATAAAATGCCGCAACAGCGACCAAAAGATTACTCAAAAATAATAACAAAAAAGCGGATTTACTTTTAGCTAATTTTAACTGCATCATTTATAGTTTTGAATATATTTTAATCTGTTTATCCAACATAAACGCAATATCATATTGCGAAGCCCTTTCTAGCCCGCTATCAACCCTTTCATTGTAATAATCATCGTTAGAAAGCAACTGCTCTACGTGGTGCGATAACTGTTTTTCGTCTCCCACATTAAATAAAAGGCCAGCACCCTTTACTATTGTATTTAAAGCTACAACATCACTCGCTATAACTGGCTTTCCGACCGCCATTGCCTCAATAGCTGTTAATGAAAACCCTTCGTACTTTGATGATACAATTGCAATATCAGCCATTTGAACAAGCTGAGGAACATCCATACGAACTCCTAAAAAAACGACCCGATGGCTAATGTTTAACTGTTTGGTCAACTTAATACAATCTTCTTGTTGCGCACCATCACCAACTAATATAAGTCGAATATTGTCAGGTAAATGCAGCAGGGAGCGAATTACTGTTTTTTGATCTTTAGGATCCTTAAAACTTGCAACTTGAATGAGGATTTTAAGAGCAGTAGTACCTCCCGGAAAGAAAACCGACTTTTGAGCGGGAACACTATTTCTAAAACTATCAATTGCGACGCCATTAGGTATCAACTCGATTGTAGCATCTAGTTTGGTATGCGCTTTTACTACCTCCACAACTTCCTCTGAAATGGCTATTATTTTGCTGTACTGCTTATAAAAAAAGGGGTCTAATTTTTTGAAAAAATTGCTTTTAATTCTGCGTCCAGAGGTGCTATGCTCTGTGTAGACTAATTTAACTTTCGATCCTGATAAAAACTTTGCAATGACCACCCAATATTGGGTAGGAAACAGATGAACATGAACGATATCATATCTCTTTAAAAAAGTAATGAGCTTAAATATAGCGATAGGATTGTAAGCTGAAGTCAAACCTAAAGAGTGGATCGTGCAACAATTTATAGATCGTAAGGCTTTCATAAATGGAAAATCGAATCCATTTAATACAATCAAATCTACAGTCACATTTTTTTTAGGATATAGAGGCAAGGTATCTAGCAACAACTTCTCGGCGCCACCTGACTCTAAACTATTTATAATGTGTACTATTTTCATGTCTACGTTTTTAATTCTTTTAGGAGTTAGTTCTAAACTATTCTAGCTCAAGAAAACAATAATCTTGTCTCTCTTGTAGACTACTATTGCTGAACATAAATTCCAAAACACAGCACTAATCACAAAAGCAATCGCAGCACCAGTCATGCCATAAATAGGTATTAAAAATCTATTAAATCCTAAGTTTAGTAGTACTGCTAGCAAAACTATTATCTGAAAAACATGTTGTCTGCCTGTCATATTTAAATATACGGGAGCAGATCCAAACGCAGAACATAGTACTTGTCCAATGGTTAATATAAGTAATGCTTCCCTAGCCGCAAGGTAGTCAGGTCCAAAAAAACCTAAAATAAAACTAGAGAAAAAACAGATAAATAATGCAGCAGGTACTGTTAAGGCAAAATTTTTGCCGAAACCGTAATGTTAACCGTAACAATGATCATAGACAAAATAGTCATAAGCTTCACTGCTAAGGAATAAAATGCAATAGTGGCGTCGTCTCTGTATTTTTTCAAAAACAAAATATCAAAACTAAGTAATAAAAATAAAGCCATACCGCTAATTGCAATGGGATATGATCGAGTTACAATCTCATTATAGGAAGTAGGCACTGAGGCAGAGACTTCTTGATTTCTTGAAAAATAATAATAAACAACTAGAGTTGTAATAAGAGATAACACTAAAAAACCTCCTAAAAAAACTGGTACTAAATACGTTTCCTTGTTAATGTAATTTATGACAATTGCACCTATTATCATTGGGAAGTACTTGATTGAGTTTCTAAATAACTCAGCGACATATAAATGATCTAAAGCTCTAATTAGCTCAATATTTAGTGTAGTAATAGCGTAAAAAAACAAAATTATTGTAGCTTGATATAAAAGCGTGTAAACTCCTTTATCCTCAAAAAAAGAATCTATAAACGATTCATTAACCGCAAGTACAATTGCAAATAGAATAATTGACATTATAAAAATGATAGCTACCATTTTTAGATAAATAGTTTTTAATGACGACAAGACAGCAGCACCTTTGAACTTACCTCTAAAATACAATATAGATTGGTCACAGCCTAACAAACAAATACTACCTAAAACAAACAAATAGGAACGAACAAAATCGTATTGGCCTACAATTTTTGGACTAAAATTATTTGTTAGAAATAAGGTAAATCCAAACAAAATTAAGACCCCAATAACTCTTAAAATCAATGTGACCAGACTTTGCTTAATTAAAGAGTTTTGCTTTAGTGCCTGTAGATAATGGCTAATTGTTTTGATCATACATACTCTTATTAGTTTGCTATTATATGCATGATTGAAAAATATTACTGCGCTGCGTGTTTTGCAGATTGATTTTTGTAAAAAGAAATAAAGAGTTGTGTCAGTACAAAAAAGGCTAGCAAGACAAAGGGTAAAATAAATTTTAATTTGCCATTCGAAAATTTATTGTTTTTGATATTCAAAACTACCGAATTATCGTTTATAATTTTCTTGGAATTAAACAGTTCCATCTTTAATGCCGCCATCGTGCTAAACAAAGTATCTTTAGTTTTGATGATATTATCTAAGTGATTATTCTCACTATAATACATCATCTTATCGTTTTTAATAACACTTTCTTTATTCGTGGTATACGACTTGATGATTTCATCAATTTGCAAAATAATATCTTCTTTTACTTTTATTTTTTGCTGAATGTTAGCTACAGCAATCTTTTGTACATCTGCATAGTACCTGTTTGTGTTTAAATAGCGTAGTAATGGATCGATTATATCATTTTGAGTAGTTGTTCCCTCAGTAGATACAATTATTGTATGAAAATTATAGTTTTTGCTGGTAGTAGTCTCTTTTACAACTGTTTTTAAATCATCGTTTTGAGCTAGTAATGCTAACAACTCAAAGTTTTGATCATTACTACTGATTAGTTTGTAAATATCAACAACGGGTTCGATCTTTATTGATCGCAAACTACTGTATTTATGTAGGCCTACTGAATTTAAAAATGCGGTATCTCGCTCTGCAATTTTTGATGCTAGCAGATCAATCTTAGCATACAAGTAATCAGTTGATTTAAAATTAGGAGCAACAATAATATGATGATCGTATTGCTGTTTTGTTTTGTCTAAATACAGCCCTACCCCAAAACCAAGAAGTATCAAAAGAAATACTACCATCGCATTTTTCACAAAAAAACGAATCGAGAGAAATAAAACTCGATTAATCCATTGAAAAAAATCAACTGCTTTCTTGAAAACAACAAACAAATCTATCTCTTGCTGGTCTTGATTTTGGGGTACGTTTGTACTCATTCGTAATTTATTTAGAATTGAATATCTGTTCCAATATTTTAATGGTAATCAAATAAGTAGGTTTTACTCCTGTGGTTCCTAATCCGCCTGAAGCAAGCGTGCTTCCTGTTTCTAAAGGATTATCTGATGCATAATACGCGTATCGTACTTTGATGTCCTGAGGCACACTTTTTCTAATTTTCGAAGCAGATTGTATTGCTTTTTGGTAATAAGAACCCTCCATCTCTAAACCAATAACGCCCCAAGTTGATTGATGAAAGAATTTCAATAAATCTCTATTTTGCAATGACGTACCCAAAACAGTTACCATTGGTCCTGCAAAAACAGCGATATCATTCCCTTCAAACATTTCGGCATTTAATTCATTTTCAAAAAAGTAATTATCAGCTGTTCCTTCATTGATGTGCGCATTCGGAATCATGATATCTCCTTTTCCGCCTTCTAGAATTCCAGCTTTACCCATGATCGAAACTGACTCTACATTGAGTAAAATATCTTTCTTAAATGGTTTTAATAGCTCATCAATTGTTTCGTAAGCTTGCTCACCAAAAGCGTAATCCATTACAATTAGTACGGGTTCCTGACCTTCAAATTTAGCTTTAGGAAACGATGATTTAGCCCAATTAATTTTTGCAGTATCAAAAATCTGCACATCAATATTAGTTCCTGAGGCATCCGGAATTGAAATCATGCCATGTTTAAGCGCCACTTCTTCTACTTTATTTCGCACCTCATGCGCGCCAGACTTGCTTAACTCTTCGTAAATGAAAAAATCTGATTTGTCTTTAAACTGTGTTTTTAAAACTGTAGTTGCAAAAATAGAGTTCATCACAGAGTGCATGTTGGCACTGATAACATGAATAGGTCGATCTAAAAGTCCATTTTCTTGTAAAACTTCCTTAATATTTGTAGCCCAAATTTCTCCATGAATGTGGTGTCCTAAACGTTCTCTCAAGATTGGACTAAAAGTGATTGTACGTTTATTATTTGATACAATTTCATCGATGGCTAATTTTCCTAACCAATAAATAACGTGTAAAAATCGGTCTGGCGCAGCCTCTGATCCGAAAGCGTCGTATATGTTTAAAACCTCCTCAAAAGTTCGTCCTAAAATGTTAGCCGCATGAGAAATTGCTTTTTCTTTTTCGACTAAAGGCAGTTTTTTTGTTTGAGATACCGCTTGCTCTAATTTCATCCAGTCGCGCGAAACCTCACCTGCTTCATCCAATAAAACTCTATTTCTAATTTTGTGAGACTCAATGAAGATGAAAGTCAAATGCGTCAAAATATCATAAATATCTGAGCGACCACGTGTAATTTCTACATTCATTTGCTCCTCATCAATTCGGTAACAATTACGTCTTCTTTTAGGAGGGACAATCGCTTTAAAATGGGATCTTGAATAGCCTTCGTCAGAGGTTAAATTAATAAAACGACACTCCTCAATTCCTACTGGAAGTCGCTCAATAACGTATAACAATCCGTTTAATTCTACTTTTTCTTCCGCTATATTTCCATATATTTCAGGACGTAATGCCAGTAATGCTTCGCGCAACGTTTCACCAGAGATTCCCATTGGTTTGTAAAATCCGCGGTTAAATAAGTGACGCATGGTAATGTACAATTTTTCAATTGCTGCTGATGATTCTTGCGCTCTAGAGCGTGATATGTTTTTAGTTTCTTTCATTTC
>CAXBGV010000127.1:0-7851 GCA_963975235.1 uncultured Flavobacterium sp.
ACCGTACAAACGTTACCTTGAAAATAAAATTAGAGACAACTGGGATTTCTCAGGAGTTCCAATTGATATTTATATTAGAGAGAAATAAATAAAAATCCCGATGCGAATCGGGATTTTTTTTGCTTAATTACGTGGATTATTCTTACTTACAAATAGTTGACAATTTGAGATTGTAGTTTGGTTTAATAGGCTCGTTTGTTTGTGCTAAACGTTGAGAGCCTGTATTGGCCGGGCATGCGATATCATTAGTAGCATCATAAATAATAGTTTTGCCACCTGTAATAAGCCCTGCTGGAACATAAATTTGAACTCGTGTAATAGAATAGCCTTGAGGGAAATAACGAACATAATACCCATCTGGGTGTAAAGTCCAAATTCCGCTTGGTACATCGGTGCGAGCAGGTGCCATTCCTGCAATTATGGCATATTTTTCCATTTCAGCAAAACTAGAGTTTCCTGATGCTACCATTTTTCTAATGTTGTTTTCGGCTTCAAAGGCATCTTGGAGTGCATTTGGTAACTTTGATTTTGCTTGCTCCATTAGGCTTTTAGGTAAAACGCCTAGCATCCCTCCTTCGAGTTTAGTGAGTTCTATAGGGGTAAGTAGTGCAACTGCTGTTAGTTTTACTTGTCCGCTATAATCAGCAAAACGCGCTCGTGCAATTATTGTCCATAGTAAAACTTGAATGTCGTTTTGGTTTATTTCAGGATGCTGTTCTGCACTTTTTAAAATAGCAGTAACAATGTCTTTTTGTGGTCCTAAAGTGGGAGCGTACATGTATCCGTCTCCTTTTGATGGAGCATAAGTTCCCGCTTTTAAGCAATAACTCTTTGTTGTCATTTCATAAAATCCACCGCATAAAACAAAACCGCCGGTACTTGCTTTGGGCAGTAAATACAAAGGTTGTATGTTTTTGACAGTGATCTCATCTGGAAATTTGGAACCAGTTCGATCGACATCTTCAAATGAAGTAGTAATTGCTGCGGGTTTTTTAAGAACCTCGGTAAGTCCTAGCTTTTTAGAGCCCAATGCAGTGCCTGCTTCTAAAACTTTTTGTTTCCATCCACTCAGTTGGGAGTAACCAGATATACTTTGTAGCGTAATTAGTAGCAGTACAATTGGCGTTAATCGGATGTTTTTCATGATTGGTTGTTTATTTGGCCAATCAAATATAAGATTATTTACATAATCAGTAGGTTAAGTTAGTTTAAATTTGAGTTATGTTATGCTATGATAAGAATGTTGTAGTTTATTTTAAAAACTATTTTTGAAAAGTGTTGGAGTGAATTTTACCTGAATGTAAGCCCAATTGGCAATTTGATTAGCATCGCCTGATTTTTTTATGGCAGTTAGTGTATTTGTTGGTACAGCTACTGAAAAGCCACCTTCAATAGCGGTGTATGTATTTGGTTTAAAGGTTACAAGTAAATCGTGTTCGTATCCCATGAACTTTGTTAACTTTGAATTAGTAGCGGTAAGGAAATTTTGTTGAGTATAGAATAAGTGATTGTTAGAGCTTATTTCTACTTTTTTGCCGATAGATTTGGTGATAAAAAAGTAAGGATTTACAAGTCCAGCATTGTTTAGATCGCTTGGAAATCTTGTAAAAAAGTCTAACGAACCGTTAAAGCGGTGTGCAACGCCATACAACGGAACAAAGTTGTGGTCAATGTTGCCTACTGTGCCATTATTTCCGCTGAATATCTCGGCTCCCAAACGAAAGATATACTGGTTTGAAGCAGTATATTTTATTTCGGGTTGTACGTACCACGCTTTAATCGTTTTGCCACTATTGTTCCTTCCTGATTGTACATAGCCACTAACGGTTGCATACCAATGATTTGTAACGTATTCCAGGCGTCCACCATAAGTTAATCTCCAATAATTTTGCTCTTTTATAATGGCATCTTGATAAGCATCTGCAGCTGTGATAGTTGTTACTATAGTGTTTTTATTAAATTTATATTTTAAATAATGTACAGCCAATGCTTTGTAATTCGTCCAATTAGTTGCTGTACTACTGCTTGGTACGTTGCTTAGTTCAGTTGGCGTAAAGTCGGTACCAAAGAGGCGCTCATTCGTCTGATTAAACGCTGCGACTAATTCCGTTGTAAAAGTTGGGGATTGATACCTAAAATTAATAGCATCGTGAGCTGCTGCATTTACGCGCCATTCGTTTTCAGCAAAAAGACGCTGGTTATCGTAGATGATGCGTTGTCTGCCTACTCGGACTGATAGATTTTTAGTAAGATATGGCTCAATATAACCCTCAAATAACTGGATGGTACCGTTCAGTCCTCTGGGATCTTTAGATCCCCATATTCTTGCATCTTGAATGGATAGTACTGCATTTAATTTTTCAGCATCCTGATAATTAAAGTTGAGCCGACTTCGTTGATTAACAAATGCAGCTGGATTAGTATTGATGTCTGGAATATTACCATAGCCATCTCTGTACTCTAGCCGATTTTTTATTTGTAAGTCGAGAGTAAAATTCTTATTGTTTTCTATAGGTTTTTTTGTTAACACGCTTGCGGCTTGAATAGAATCTACCTCTTTTTGGTTAAGGAAGCCTTTGTTTATAAGAAGGCGTAAAAGATCATCGCTAGATTGAGCAGAACCAATATGGAAAACGAATAAAGCGAATAGAACAAGAATTATATTTTTTAGGCCCATTGGTATATCTAATTTTTAGCAAATATATATTAATTACACCTAATTAGTAGAGTTTATGTTTAACTAATTTTTTTCACCAAAGATGCGATGGTAATACCGTTCATTGCTTTTAATGTTTCGTCACGTATCAGAAGTAAACCATGACGTAAAGTACATTCTGATTCAGTTGTACAGTCGGAGCAGGGTTCATAAAAATTTAAAGAGGCGCAGGGAAGTAAAGCAATTGCTCCATCAAATAAGCGATGAATATCTGCTAATGTGATATCATTTCCTGATTTTAAAAGATAATAGCCACCATATTTCCCTTGTTTACTTCCTACGAAGTGTCCGCGTTTTAAGTCTAGTAAAATTTGCTCTAAAAACTTTTTAGGAATGTTGGCTGTCGCTGCAATTTCACTAGTTTTCGATATATAGTTTTCTTTTTGTTCTGCCAGATATAGCAGCGCTTTAAGAGCATATTTTGTTTTATTAGAAAGCATCTTTAATTTTATCTTTTTTCTTGTGAGGTTCCATAGAAGTTGTATAAAGGTATAGAAAAATATTAAAGACACAAGCAAATCTCAGTATTTGCTTTTTCGTAAAATAGAAACCTGTATTCTAAACGGTATTTATTTGATAACAAATTTAGAGTAAAACATTTTGTCAATTCAATAATACGTTTGGGGGTATGCCAATATCTGGCCTAACAATAATATAAAGGGATAATTAGATCTTAGGTAATAGATAAAGAGGGTGAACTTGCAAAGTTAAACGGTGTTAATTAGCTTAAAGCATACAATGCTAATCAAACAGAAAACACTGTCTATAGTGAAATGGTATCCAAACTTGAATAATTTACAGATTTAAATTTAATGCAGATTAATACAACTAAAAAAGCTTCAGTCTATAGTAGTCTGAAGCTTTTTTAATTTTAAAACGGGTTGCATATCTCGAACCAAATAACCTGTACTTTATGAATAGTAAGTTGGATTTTAATCTGTAGAATGCTCCAAGTTCAGAGCTGCTTTTCTGGTTGCGAAAATACTCTTGTGGTATTTTCTCGGTTAAGACTATTTTACCAGCCTCCACTAGATCCTCCACCAGAGAATCCACCTCCGCCGAAACCGCCACCAAAGCCACCGCCACCGCCAAAACCGCCACCTGATGAACCTCCTCCAAAACCGCCTCCTCCGCCACCACGGCCAAGACTGCTAAGAATAATAACGTCAAGTAAGCTAGGGCCTCCGCCACCGCGATTGCCTGAATTTCCACCACCGCCGCCTTTGTTTCTAGAGGCTAAAGCAATAATTACTAATACAATGATTATTAATGGGATTAATGGGAAGTCAGTTCCTTTGTTTGTTCTTTTTCGTTCCCCTTTGTACTTTCCTTTAAAAACGTCAAAAAGCGCATCAGTTCCTTTGTCTAAACCATTATAATAGCTTCCTGCTTTGAATTCAGGGGTAATAATATTACGAATTATTTCACCTCCTATTCCTGCCGTTAATCGGTCTTCAAGTCCATAGCCGGGATTGATAGCAATTTTTCTTTCTTTTTTTGCTACTAATATAATGACTCCATTATCGTCTTTTGCTGTTCCGCCAATGCCCCAAGTGTGACCCCACTTAGTTGCAAGTTGACTTACATCTTCGTTTTGCAAACTTTCAATAGTGATAACTACTATTTGTGTTGTTGTAGTATCTGAGTACTGAATTAGTTTTTGTTCTAACTGTTGTTTTTCTGCTGCGCTAAACAAGTTTGCGTAGTCATATACAGAGGTTTGTAAGTCAGGTAATTTAGGTATTGTGTATTGTGCAAAAAGGAAACTGCTATTTAATAGTAAGGTAAGAAATAACAGCAGGGTTGTTTTTTGTTTTTTGACTTTTGACTTTCGACTTATTTTCATTATCCTTTAGATATTTCGTTTGATAATTCATTGGTGTCATCTTCAGACCACGGGAAATATTTTTTTAACTCTTCTCCAGCTCTTAATATTCCGTCTATCAAACCTTGTTTAAAATTTCCGTTTTTAAAGTGTTTTACCATAACATCCTTTGTGCTGTCCCAAAAATCATTTGCAACAATATCATTAATTCCTTGGTCTCCGCAAATAACAAAAGTTCTATCGGCTACAGCCAAATAAATCAGGACTCCATTTTTTAATTGCGTTTCATCCATTTTGAGTTCGTTAAAAACTTCTAATGCGCGATCAAAGGGGTCTAGCTCAGTTGTTTTTTCAAGATGTACTCTAATTTCTCCCGAGGTGTTTTTTTCGGCTACACGAATGGCTTCAACAATTTCTTGTTCTTCCTCTTGTGTTAAAAAATCTTCTACTTTAGACATCGCTTGCTTTTTATGTAATTAGTATGTTTTTAAAATGAAAAACCATTAAGAAACAAGATTCATTATTTCTCAATAATCTGTATTCCTTAATGGTTTGTTAGTAAAGTAAATTTACTGCTTTCTTTAGAATTTTACTTCTACAGGTTTGTCTGCGCCTTCAACTGCGTTAAAATATGCTTTTTCTTGGAAACCAAACATTCCTGCAAAAATGCTATTTGGAAACGTTTTGATGTGCGTATTGTATGGTTTTACAGCTTCGTTAAAACGTGTTCTAGCTGTCAAAATTTGATTTTCGGTACTAGCTAATTCATCCTGTAATTTCAAAAAGTTTTGATTCGCTTTCAAGTCAGGGTAACGTTCCACTGAAACCAGTAAACGAGATAAAGAACTACTTACGCCGCTTTGCGCTTGGTTAAATTGTGCTAATTGATCTGCAGTAATGTTTGTGGGATCAATAGTAACTTGTGTCGCTTTAGCACGAGCTTCAATTACTGCTGTAAGCGTACTTTTTTCAAATTCAGCTGCACCTTTTACTGTGTTAACTAAATTCCCAATAAGGTCATTACGTCTTTGGTAAGCTGTTTGAACATCACCCCACGCTTGTTCTATGTTTTGATTTAGTTCAACAGCAGTGTTATTGATTCCTTTAACCCAGCTGTAGATTCCTATAATAACTACGGCGATAATAATCCACGGTAAAAACTTTTTCATGTTTGTTGCTTTTTAATTGATTTGTTATTTGATTGTTTGTAATGATGCAAGTTGTATTTAGATTACAACTCGTTTTTAATATTTATTAATTGTGTTCTAATTGTTTCTAATTTTCGGATAATTTCAAACTTATCAAGGGTCTTTTTTTGACCTTCTTTTAAGTGTGTTTTTGCTCCCTCAAGCGTAAAACCTCTTTCTTTTACAAGATGATAAATTAGTTGCAAATTTGTGACATCCTCAGGAGTAAACATGCGGTTTCCCTTCGCATTCTTTTTTGGCTTAAGAATATCAAACTCACTATCCCAAAAACGAATCAGTGAAGCATTTACACCAAAAGCCTTGGCAACTTCTCCAATACTAAAGTATCTTTTGTCTTTAGAAAGCTCGATATGCATAGTAGTTTTATTGATTTTTTGTTAAATAAAAAACGTTTAATGGCCTCAATTATTTTAATCAAGTGATTGATTTTCTTGATTGGCTTGCTTGGATATTGCCACATATTCTACCGCTGATATGTTGCCGTAATAAAAATTCAAAGGATTTACCACTTTACCATTTTTATGCACTTCATAATGCAAATGTGGTGCTTCAGATCTTCCTGTGCTTCCTACGAATCCAATAATATCTCCCCTTTTTATTCTTTGTCCCGGCTTGCAATTGTATTTGCTTAAATGGGCATATAAAGTTCCGTATCCATAACCGTGCCTTATTACAATATGATTCCCATAACCGGAGGCCCTGTCATTTGCTTCAGTCACGACTCCGTCACCGGTAGCAAAAATGGGAGTACCTTGTTTTGCCGTAAAGTCCATGCCTTCATGCATTTTCCTTGCTTTTGTAAACGGATCCGTTCGATAACCAAAACCAGATGCCATATGTTTTAAATTCTCATTTCTGACAGGTTGAATGGCAGGTATGGCAGACAGTAATTTGTTTTTCTCCTTTGCTAATTTCAAAATATAGTCAAGCGATTTAGACTGGATTGCTAACTCTTTTGTCAATATGTCAACTTTTTTTGTCGTGGTCAATACTAATTTCGAATTATCATAACCTTCTAATTCTCTATATCTGTTTGCTTCAGCAAAACCCGATTTGCGCTCTTCCTCTGGAATAGGAGATGTATTAAAGTAGGTTCGATACAAGTTATTGTCGCGATCTTCGATAGCCTGAATTACAACATCCAACTGATCTAATTTTTTGTCTAGTACCGCGTAATTTAATTTCAAATTAGCGATTTCTCGTTCTAAGAGTCGGTCTTTTGGTGTCTCAAAGTATGGTGTGTTTAACAATATCACAAAGCTTAATACACCAAACAATGCCGAAGCTATTAAAAACAAGACAACGAAGCCAAATTTCTTGCGTTTTTTTACCTTGATTTTTCGATATGCTAGATTTTCAGAGTCGTAATAATATTTTACTTTCGCCATATTTTAAAATACCCTATTTTTGTGCCTTGTAAAAAGGTTAGTTGAACAAATTTAATAAATGTTTCATTCGTAGCACTGCTTTTTTTAGAATAATAATAATTAAGGCCTAATCCAGCTAGTCGTTACAAGTTCTCGTTTAGCAATCTTTTTTTCTAAGCCGTTGCAGGAGCTTCCTTTGGTCGCTCTGCACCATCAAGAAAAAAATAGATTGCCTAAACTCAAAGCTTTTCACTATTATCTGGGGCAAATAAAATAATAATCAAATAGTTAGAGTTGGTCTAAACGTTGAAAAAACGTACGCCTAGAACTTTAAGCAAACCATTAATAAATGAAATCACAAGACATTCGAAAAGCATTTTTACAATTCTTTGAAAGCAAAGGACACTTAATCGTTCCCTCGGCACCTATAGTTCTCAAGGACGATCCCACTTTGATGTTCAACAACTCAGGGATGGCGCAGTTTAAAGAGTATTTTTTAGGAAATGCAGTTCCAAAGAGTAATCGCATCACCGATACTCAAAAATGCCTTCGTGTTTCAGGAAAACATAATGACTTAGAGGACGTAGGTTTTGATACTTACCACCACACCATGTTTGAGATGCTTGGAAATTGGTCATTTGGTGATTATTTTAAAAAAGACGCTATTCCATGGGCCTGGGAATTTTTAACTGAGGTTTGTAAATTGGAATCTGGATAAATTCTCCAATCATTTAT
>CAXBGV010000128.1:0-7830 GCA_963975235.1 uncultured Flavobacterium sp.
TATGCGCTATATTTTTTAAAATAAGATAAATGATACGGTTAAGTACGAATCCTATCAAAGCGGGAATAGCTAATGCGATCTTTTTCTTAGTTGCATTATAGTTTTTAGCTAGGGTTGTATCGTTTGCTACTGGTTGAATTACCAAATTATGTAGTAGCCCTTGTTTGAGTTTGTTATTAAAAGCAGTATAAAACGCAGTTTCTTGTTTTGCCTCTTCTGGAGAAATTACAAATTCGTCATTGAAATTCACAACTACTTTTTTAGGGTTTTTGGTAAATGATGAGTAATTTAAGTTTGTAGGTTGGACTCTTAAATTACTAACGCCTTCTTGATTCGCTAAAAAGGCTAATCGAGCTGTACCTTTTTTTAATGGTCTTAGTTTCCATTCATTAATACATAATCCTTCGGAGAAAATGAGCACCGTTTGTTTTTCTTTTAAAAGAGCTACACATCGCCTAAAAGTTTCCTCATTTTTACTTAAATTATTTTTTCCTTCACTCAGCCTATAAATCGGTATGAGATGCAATGCAGTCAAAAATTTGGCAACTAAGGGTTTGTTAAAAGCATCTCCTCTTGCTAAGAAATAGATCGGTTTTGGGTAGTGGACTGCTATGACGATGGCATCAAAAAAAGAATTGGGGTGATTAGCCCCAATTATTTTTGGATTATCAAATGTCATCGTATTGTCAAAATGCACAACAGTTTTACTGCAGTATATTCGCATTGCTAATTGAGCGCCTAGTTTAAAAAATGAATACAAATGTCCTATTGTGTTGCGGTTTTTTATTGACCGGTTTTATAAAAAGTTATTCACATCAATTGTCCAGTCGTAGTTTTTATAACTTAAGTCTGGCTTTACATCGTTTGGAATAATTTTGAATTGTTTACAGATTTTTAGGACTCCTTTTTTGCAGCCAAAGTCACCTCTAAACCAACTCATTAATGCAGGGACAGCTAAACTGTTTTTATCTTTATTGTAAGTGGTGTTCGCTTTCAAATATTTATCTGTAGACGCATCCAATTGCTTATCTAGGTTTATGGCATCATATGCACCAACCGGTGGACAGCTTTTAGCCCCGCAGTTTAAACTAAAGTGAATACGATAATCTACATCTTTCACACGGAATTTTCTATCTAATTTTGATGGAAAAAGTTTATGCAATGTTCCTAAACTCCATTTAATACTAGAACGTCTTAAAAATCCGTGTTCAATTACATCAAGGCTTACTTTGTTGCCGGCAATGACAAATTGTTCCGATTTAAAAAAGGTTCCTCGATCTTTATATTGTTCAGGATCTTTGCGCAAGGATATGTTTGTAAAGCCATTGTAAACATTGATAAAGAATGCTTTTTTTTCTGTATCTCCTTCAAGTTGTTTAATCAGAGTGTTTTCGTCAGCTTTTGCAATTAAGTCCATGTATGTTGTGGCCTCTTTGATGTTTTTGGCTTTTGCAGCTTCAACTAATTTTTTAGATATTGCGATGTAATCAGTGGTTTGCGAAAAACCAATTTGTACAATTATTAATAATAGTATAGTAAGTAATTTTTTCATAATAAAGTTTTTTGTTTAATCTATGTACGTAATTTACGCTCAATAGTTTTAATTTTTATGCTAAAATACTATCTCTACATACGCTTACTTAGGATTTGTAAGGCGTGTCTATCCTAATATTTCCAAACAATCAAATTTAAAAGGTGAAATTTCACCAAGCTTAACTTTCTAAATAAACCTCGCCACGATGTGGTTTTAAAGCATCACGAACTTGGATCATATTTTCTTCCTTGACCACCATAAAGGCAATAGCGAGCATTTTGTCTTTGATTTCGAAACCGGTTATGTTTAGAGGTAGCTGTTCTATTGTGATATATTCTTTTAAATGAATTTCGTGATGCTCGGCAGTTTTAGCGGAGGCAGGTCCTCGAAAATCCCAAATTAGTTTTATTTGTCTAGACATAGTGTGATTAAGTGTTTTAAAAATACAAAGTTACAAAGTTTAGTGTCGTAAAAACTAAAAGCTCCCGAACTAAGAATGAAATTCACTGTAAAATAGTATTTTTGCAGCTTGTTTTTTAATTTTTAGAAACAATTAATAGTATTATCATAAAAAAAATGGCTCAAGAACTCCTGCTACAAGTAACACCTGAGATTGCTGCAAATGAAATTTTGCTGAAAGAATACCTAGGGAAGCAATTAAAAGTAAATGCTAGCGATGTGCAGCAGGTTGTTGTTTTAAAACGATCTATAGATGCGCGTCAAAAGGCAGTTAAGGTAAATTTGAAGGTTTTGATATACTTGAAAGGTGAGGTGTATCAGGAAGAGAAGATCAGGTTACCCGATTATCCCAATGTTAGTTCAAAGCAAGAGGTAATCGTTGTGGGTGCTGGTCCTGCAGGATTGTTTGCCGCCTTACAATTAATTGAGTTGGGTTTAAAGCCAATAGTGATTGAGCGTGGTAAAGAAGTAAGAGGACGCCGCCGCGATCTTAAGGCGATTAATGTAGATCATCTTGTCAACGAAGATTCTAATTACTGCTTTGGAGAAGGTGGAGCAGGTACTTACTCTGATGGTAAGTTATATACCCGTTCTAAAAAGAGAGGAGATGTTACCCGTATTTTAGAATTGTTAGTGGCTTATGGAGCAACGCCAGATATTTTAGTTGAAGCTCATCCACATATTGGGACTAATAAATTGCCTCAAATTATACAAGATATCCGAGAGAAAATTATTGAGTGTGGAGGTTTGGTGCTCTTTGAAACAAGAGTTACTGATATTTTGCTCAAAAACAATGAAATTGAAGGTGTTGTTACCCATAGAGGAGATACGATAACTGCTACTAAATTGATATTAGCGACGGGACATTCTGCCAGAGATATTTTTGAATTATTAGATAAGAAAAAAGTCTTTATAGAAGCTAAGCCTTTTGCTTTGGGAGTTAGAGCAGAGCATCCACAATCGCTCATAGACAGTATTCAGTATAGTTGTGATTACAGAGGTGAATTGTTACCACCGGCACCTTACAGCATCGTTAAGCAAGTAGGAGGTCGAGGTGTGTATTCTTTTTGTATGTGTCCCGGAGGCATCATAGCCCCCTGCGCGACTAGTCCTGGCGAAGTGGTTACTAATGGTTGGTCACCTTCAAAAAGAGATCAGGCTACTGCCAATTCTGGAATTGTAGTCGAATTAAAACTAGAAGATTTTAAACCCTTTGCAAAGTACGGTGCTTTAGCAGGATTAGAATTTCAAAAGAGTATTGAGCAAAAAGCGTGGCATCTTGCAGGAGAAACGCAAAAAGTACCTGCTCAACGCATGATTGATTTTACGAAGTCAAAAATTTCGACAGATATTCCAAAGACTTCGTATGTTCCTGGAACAACCTCAGTAGAATTAGGCCAAGTGTTTCCTGGGTTTTTAACACAAATATTACGCGAGGGATTTACAGAGTTTGGTAAATCGATGCGTGGTTATTTGACTAATGAAGCCGTTTTACATGCGCCAGAGTCTAGGACTTCCTCGCCTGTGCGAATTCCCAGAGATCCTATTACGTTTGAACACCTTCAAATAAAAGGCTTGTATCCTTGTGGCGAAGGTGCAGGTTATGCCGGCGGAATTATATCTGCAGCTATCGACGGCGAAAAATGCGCACTAATGATTGCGGCTTCTTTACAAATAAAAGCCTCTACTTAATTACTTAAGAGAGGCTAATACATTTCTTGCTAAAATTTATTTATTTTTTGGATTGCATTTCCATATAATCAACTGTGAGGTTTGCCATAGTTTTTACTCCTAATAAAAATCCGCTTTCGTCAATATAAAAATCAGGAGTGTGGTGAGGGGCTGTTTCGGCAATAGCCTTGCCTTTTGGGGCACCACCTATAAAAAAGTAAAGACCCGGAATTTTATCTTGATAAAAAGAAAAATCTTCGGCTCCCATCACTGCGGGAGTGAGCAAAACTTTATTTTTCCCGGCTACAGCCTGTAAAGTAGGCAGCATTTTTTGAGTCAAATTGGGGTCGTTGTAAGTGACAAGAGTTTGTTTTGTTATTACAATTTCAGCTTTTGCTCCAGCACTTTCAGCAATAGAGCTAACAACTTCTTTAACTCTTTTGTGAATCATATCTTGAACTTTGGTGTCTAAGGTACGAATGGTTCCATTCATAGTTAGTTCTTCAGGAATAACATTGCTGCGTACACCTGCATCAATTTTTCCGACACTAATGACAGCGCCAGTTTCGGCAATGTTCAGATTTCTACTAACAATAGTCTGTAGGCCAAGAATAATTTGAGATGCTGTAACAATGGGATCTATTCCTAACCACGGATAAGCACCATGAGTTTGCTTACCACTTATTTTTATTTTAAACCAGTCTGAGGCAGCCATGGTTCCTTCTGGTCGGTATTTTATTGTTCCAACTTCGGTTTGTGCGTTGATATGAAGTCCAAATATCACATCTACTTTCGGATTGTTTAAAACGCCTTCTTTAACCATAAGTTCAGCACCTCCTTCTTCTCCGTCAGGAGCGCCTTCTTCTGCAGGTTGAAAAATAAATTTAACTATTCCTTTGAGTTCTTTTCGTACCGATGCTAAAACCTCTGCGGTTCCCATAAGCATAGCGATATGAGTGTCATGGCCGCAGGCGTGCATAATGCTTACTTTTTGTCCATTGTATTCGCCTTCTTGCTTTGACGCAAAGGGTATGTCTACCCTTTCTTTTACGGGTAATGCATCGATGTCGGCCCTAAGGGCTACAACTGGTCCTGGTTTTCCTCCTTTTAATATTCCAACAACTCCAGTCTTAGCAACTCCCGTTTGTACTTCCATACCCAAAGAGCGTAAGTGCTGCGCGATTTTTTCGGCTGTTTTAAATTCTCTATTTCCAAGCTCTGGATTTTCATGAAAATCTCTTCTCCATTCTATCACTTTTGCTTCTATAGCTTCTGATTTTGAATTGATCTTAGTTTTTAAGGCTGTAGTTTGAGCAACTGTTGTGCAAAATGATAGCAAAACGAAACTTCTTATAATGTTATTATTCATGTCGTGAGTGTTGCTTGTTTAGGTTAGTGAGCTTGACAAATATACTGAAAATCAACTTTGGTTTTTCTATTTGTATTTTAAAAGGAAGTAGGTAAGTGGTAGGGTAGCCTATTACACGCAACAAGATCGTTACGCTAGCACAAACACTATTAGGTGAAATTAGCTAAAATTCAGCAGTATTGTTTATTAAAATCTAGATAGAAAAATGAGGGCCGTTGCTGTGGTATTTATGTTTTTAAATAGCCTAAACAAATTGAAAGAGAACGTTAAATCGAACTCTTTTATCTATCTTTTTTTTGTATTTTTGTTTGGCTAAACCATGATATGATAGAAGAAAACGTAATTTTAGTAAACGAGCAAGACGAACAAATTGGCTTAATGCCAAAATTAGAGGCTCATGAGAAAGCCGCTTTACATAGAGCATTTTCTGTTTTTATTTTAAATAGTAAAAATGAAATAATGCTGCAGCAAAGAGCACATCATAAATATCACTCCCCTTTATTGTGGACTAACACTTGTTGTAGTCATCAGCGTGCTGGTGAAACAAATATACAAGCGGGAAGCCGTCGTTTGTATGAGGAGATGGGTTTTAGTGCGGAACTTAAGGAGCTCTTTCATTTTATCTACAAAGCGCCCTTTGACAATGGATTAACGGAGCACGAATTAGACCATGTTATGATTGGGTATTACAACGAAGACCCAGTAATTAATCCAGACGAAGTCGAAGATTGGAAATGGATGGGTATAGATCAAGTTAAGGAAGATATGATTGTTTCTCCTGACCAATACACGGTTTGGTTTAAAATCATATTTGATGAGTTTTATCATTATTTAGAAGATCATAAAATTTAGGGTGTTTCCCCAAATTTTAAATACAATAAAATAGTATGAGGGTTACAATTAGTAGAAAAGCGCACTTTAATGCAGCGCATCGATTATATAGAAAAGATTGGACATTTGAAAAAAATGATTTAATTTTTGGTAAATGCAACAATCCTAACTACCACGGGCACAATTACGAGTTAATCGTAAATGTAACTGGTGAGATAGACCCTGAGACGGGATTTGTGATGGATGTTAAAATTCTAGCAGATTTGATTAAAGAAGAAGTAGAAAATAAATTCGATCATAAAAATCTAAATTTAGATGTTCCTGATTTTCAAGATTTGAATCCAACAGCCGAAAATATAGTAGTCGTTATTTGGAATAAACTTCGAGCAAAAATTGAATCTAAATATGATTTAGAAGTCGTTTTGTATGAAACTCCAAGGAATTTTGTAACGTACAAAGGACTATAATGGCACTACAAGTAGGGGATAAAATACCGCAGTTTTCAGCTTTAAAAGTTGATGGATCAGTTTTTGAAAGTGCTTCACTGGTGGGACACAAACCGGTTGTGATTTATTTTTATCCAAAAGATAATACGTCACAGTGTACAGCGCAAGCTTGCAGTTTTAGAGATAAGTACGAAGATTTTAAGGATCTAGGTGCAGAGGTTATTGGTATCAGTAGCGATGGAATTTCGTCTCATGAAAAGTTTAGACAGCAGTACAAATTGCCTTTTGTACTTTTGTCTGATGAGGATAAAAAAATTCAAAAAATTTTTGGAGTACCAAAAGCATTATTTGGTATATTGCCGGGTAGAGTGACGTATGTCGCTGACAAGAACGGAATTATCATCATGGTTTTTAATAATATTATGGCGGCAAATCACATCCCGAAAGCATTGAGAGCAGTCAAAAAAGCGGCCAAATAGAGTACGTTATTTAAAACAGCTGCTTTGCTCTAAAAATGTTTTCATTATAAATCGATAGCAATGAAATTATACCCTTTACATTTTGAGCCTATATTTAAAGAAAGAATATGGGGCGGTGAGCAGTTGAAAAACATACTCGATAAATCGATCAAGTCTAAAATTACTGGAGAAAGTTGGGAACTATCCGCTGTCGATGGCTCAGTTAGTATCGTTTCAAACGGAAGTCTGAAGGGGGAATCCTTAAGTGATCTCATAAACGCGAGTCCCGTCGAAATGCTTGGATCTGCAGTCTATAAAAAATTTGGTACTCAGTTTCCTTTACTTTTTAAATACCTCGATGCTCAACAAGATTTATCGATACAAGTGCATCCGAGTGATGCGCTGGCTAAAAAGCGTCATAATTCTTTTGGAAAAACTGAAATGTGGTATGTTATGCAAGCAGAACCTGCCTCCCGCATAATTGTTGGTTTTAAAAACGATTCTAGTGCGGCAGAATATGTGGACCATCTTAATGATGGAAACTTGATTTCCATACTTGATGAAGTTGTAGTACAGGAGGGAGATGCATTCATGCTAGAAACAGGTACTGTTCATGCAATAGGAGCAGGTCTATTAATTGCCGAAATTCAACAAACTTCTGATATAACTTATCGTTTGTATGATTTTGATCGAAAGGATGCGGATGGAAATACACGCGAATTACATATTGACTTAGCATTAGAAGCTATAAATTACAAAAAAGTAGATACTAAAGCTACTTACACAAAAGAGCTTAATCAGGCGAATGTTGTTGTAGATTGTCCTTATTTTACAACTAATTTTGTTCCTCTAGAAGGCGCTATGCAGTTTGTAAAAGCGGGAGACTCTTTTACAGTGTATATGTGTACAGAGGGATCTTTTACAATTACCTATGAAGATGTTGTTCAGCATTATAAAAAGGGAGATACAATTTTGTTGCCTGCTATAATTAGAGAATTTGTATTAACTGGAAAAGCTTCAATTTTAGAAATTTACATTTCATAGTCACTAATAGAAAGATTA
>CAXBGV010000129.1:0-7813 GCA_963975235.1 uncultured Flavobacterium sp.
GACAATCGTTTACTGTAGCTTAATGAAACTCCACTTTTGTCTGAGATTTCATAGTTGATAAAAGCACTTGGGAAAAAATTATTGTACTTTTTGTTATTGAAATTATTTGCATCAAGTAAATTGATATCAATGTTGGTATCTTCCCATCTTAAACCAAATAGGTAAGATAATTTATTTACTTTAAATCCGTATTGCGTATAAATCGCATTGATTTTCTCGTTATATTGTAAAATATCAGGAGTAATCGTTCCGATCGTTGTACCTGTGAAACTAAAATCTTTGGTTAATTCATTAAAGTTTCCTTTGTAACCAGCTTCAAATTGACTTGATTCACCAATTGGTAAAACGTAATCGGCTTGAATTTGAAATTGATTTTGTAAACTAACATTGTTGGTTCCACCTGTTCCAATTACTGAATTATCATTATCATCTTCTTTTGAATAAAGACCATCTAACGTTAGTTTATGGCCTTTATCATCGAAATTTTTGATGAAGTTAGAAGCAAACTCAATATCTTTTCCACTAGCTGTACCAATATTAGAACGAAGTGTAGTATTGATAAAATCTCTGTTTACATCAAAATTATTAAAATTCACAAAATCTTCAGTAGTTCCATTATTATTTTGGTAGCTAATAGAGTTCGTCCAAAAAGTGTTTGGAGTAATCGACCATTCAAAACCAGTTTTAGTGCTGATTCCTTTTCTTAATCTTTCTGTATTACGAGTTTCATCTATAAATCCAGTTGTTGCTCCGGTTGCACTGTCAAAATACTCAGAGTTGGTTCTTCCAGCACCCTGATTAGTTCTATAGTTGTAACCGGTAGTAGTAAAGTAATTCATTTTCTCGGTTTTATAGTTTAAGTTCCCACTTAAACCATAAGTTTCAGGATATCCTGTAGAGGCAATAAATGTTCCGTTTAAACCTAGGTTTTTCCCTTTTTTAAGGATGATATTCAAAATACCAGCTCCACCTTCTGCGTCATAACGAGCAGATGGATTTGTGATAACCTCTACTTTATCAATAGCATCTGCAGGAATTTGGCGCAAAGCTTCGGCCATATTCAAGGCGTTAGATGGACGACCGTCAATAAAGATACGAACGTTATCGCTTCCTCTTAAACTTACGTTTCCTTCGACATCTACAGAAACAGAGGGTACATTTTCTAGTACATCACTTACCGTTCCTCCTTTTACAAGCATGTCTTGTCCTACGTTGTATACTTTTTTGTCTAGTTTAATCTCTACAGTAGATTTTTCGGCACGAATAATTACTTCGTTCAATTGTGCTGCATCCTCTACAAGACTAAACGTACCAAGGTTACTACTTTCGGTTAATTTTCGTTCTTTAATGTTTATGGATTTAAACGAAATAAATTCAATGATGATATTGTATGTTCCAGGTGTTACATCAATATTAAATTCTCCTTTGGGATTGGTAATCCCACCAGCAATCATTTTTGGGTTTTTACTATTGATAAAAGTTACTGTAGCATACTCAAGTGGCTGCTTTGTTGTTTTTTCGATAACAGTTCCAGTAATTTTTATTCTTTCTTTTTGTGGTGGTGCATCTTGCGCAAAGCCGCTAGCGAGGCCAAAAAATAAACTTAGGGTTAAAAGGTACTTTAAAAAATTTTGCATTGGTTTTATGTTTTTTTTTAGGGTAAGACGCATAAAAGCCAAATTAGTTTAATCTTCAATTCATAAATAATTGTTAAAGTTCAAAACTATTTATTTCAAAAACTCGGATAAAGTTGCTAAGTCTCTGCCTATTATTGCTTTATCTCCTTTTATGACAATGGGTCTTTCTATTAAAATAGGGTTTAAAACCATAGCGTTTACTATCTCTTCATCAGATAGATTCTGATTTTTATAATTTTCGATCCAAACTTTTTCTTTTTGCCTTACTAAATCAATGGGGGCGAACTGCAGCTTTTCAAGTAATATCAAAAGTTCATCGTAAGTAGGGGGAGTATCCAGATATTTTATCAGATTGTGCTGAACTGAATTAGTTTCTAACAAGGCTACACAATTTCTTGATTTTCCGCATCGCGGATTATGGTATATTTGTATCATTACGAAAAAGATTTACGAAGGATTAGAGTTTATACATGGTTTATGCAGTTGCAAAAATAATAGTTGAATTGTAAAGTACACTACAATAATAAAATTATAAAGGATGTTTATTGAACAAGGAATAAGTAAAAAGAATGTTTTTGGGAAGTATTTGATAGGATCGGTATTTGTTTTTTTTGCATCAGCACTAGGACAAGTGCCCTTAATCGTTGCTATTGCATACGAAGCAACTACTAATGACCGCAAATTTCCAACGGCTAACGATGCAATGATGCGATTTTTAGAACCTAATTTGACCTTGTTTTTGCTGTTAATTTCTTTTGTATTTGCGTTTTATGCTTTGATTTTGACCATTAAGTACATACACAAACAAACTCTGTTGTCTGTTACTACTGCACGTAAAAAAATAGATTGGTCTCGTGTTTTTTATTCCTTTTCAGTTTGGAGTATCATCACTATAATTAGCACATTGATCTATTACTACGCAGCGCCAGGTAATTTTATAGTCAATTTTAAACCCATACCATTTCTTATTTTAGTAATAATTGGGTCACTATTGATTCCCATTCAAACAAGTACCGAGGAGTATTTATTTCGAGGGTATCTGATGCAAGGTTTTGGTAATTTATCTCACAATAAGTGGTTTCCTTTACTAATGACCTCCTTGATTTTTGGAGGAATGCATTTTTTTAACCCTGAAGTAACTAAAATGGGTTCTATTTTATTGGTCTACTACATAGGAACTGGATTGTTTTTAGGAATTCTTACACTCATGGATGAGGGATTAGAATTAGCGCTAGGATTTCATGCTTCCAATAATTTAATAGGCGCTCTTTTGGTGACCTCTGATTGGACGGTATTTCAAACCCATTCTGTTTTAAAAGATATTTCAGAGCCGCAGGCAGGAGTGGATGTTATCCTACCAGTGGTGGTGGTTTACCCGATTCTTTTGTATATCTTTAGTAAGAAATACCAATGGACGCAATGGAGGGATAAATTAACTGGAAAAATTGATTCTAGACAAGACCAATAATACGAAATACAAATACAAATGGAAAAAGTAACTTACAAGAATGTACATAACCGTTTTAAACTAAATGGAGTTCATTTAGATAAACAAGATTTATGTAGCTTATCCTACGCCTTGATTAAGGAAGGGGATGTTTTTGAGAAATCCATAGGCGATTTTTTATTAGATTGGTTTGACCAAAAGGAATATATCGATTTGCAGACGTCTGGAACCACTGGTATTCCAAAATTGATTAGGATGAATAAACAAAATATGGTGAATTCTGCTCTAGCAACGGGTGATTTTTTTGATCTAAGTCCGGGAGATAAAGCCTTATATTGCTTACCAACGCGATACATTGCGGGGAAAATGATGTTAATTAGAAGTTTTATTCTAGGGTTAGAAATCGATTTTGTAGCGCCTAGTACTCATCCCTTAGCCAAAAACACAAAAGTATATGACTTCATAGCCATGGTGCCTTTGCAAGCTCAGAATTCATTACAAGGGCTGAGATATGTAAAAAAAATGATTGTTGGAGGTGCTAAAATGAGTAAATCGCTCGAGCATAGTTTGCTTAAAGTTCCTACCGCAGTTTATGAGACCTACGGTATGACGGAGACGATCACTCATATAGCAGCCAAAAAGGTAGGAGAGAAGGTTTTTTCTATTTTACCTAATATCACCATTTCTCAAAATGATAAAAATTGTTTGGTGATCGATGCACCAAAAATCACCAAGGAACATATTGTTACAAATGACTTAGTCGAATTGGTAAATGATCATCAATTTGTATTCTTGGGACGTATCGATAATGTAGTGAATAGTGGTGGCATAAAACTTATTCCCGAACAAATAGAAGAACAATTATCAGCACATATTCCCGCTCGCTTTTTTGTTGGAGGAATTCCTGATGCCGACTTTGGAGAAAAGCTAGTACTAGTAATTGAAGGTGAAAAAACAGCTTTATCGGAACATATTTACGATGGCCTAGACAAGTACCAAAAACCAAAAGAAGTTTATTATATTTCAAAATTTATAGAAACGGATAATGGTAAAATTAAAAGAAGAGAAATGCTAGAGAGTTTATAATTGCATAATCTTTAGTTTAACAAAAAAGCATCATGATAGTAGTGTCATGTTGCTTTTTTGTTTTGGTTAATGGTTGTTATATACCAATTAGTTCTTTAATAAAGTCGCGCTTTTCAAATCATTAATAATCCACTGAACTTCTGGATCTTTACCTTCAATTTTATCTTGAAGTGTTGGCGTGATTTCATGATCTGGATAAATACCGTGTCCCAAAACGGTTGTTTTGTAATGGGGAACGACATTCATGACGCCTATTCTTACCTTTAATTTAGAATTAGGCAATTTAATTTCAGGCATAAATCCGGCAACAGTTCCGTTATAAGCACCACCTGTTTCTTGACCTACAAACGTCGCCCGTCCAGATCCTTTTAAATTAGAAGAGATAATACTGGAAGCAGAGAAGCTCCCTCCATTAATTAAAACATAAATTTTTCCTTTGAAAGCTGTTGCCTTTGGTTCCTTCACTTTAGTAAATGATTGGGTATAATATTTCCCATCATCCTCTTTACGTACTTCAAAAAAAGCGTAGGTGTAGGCAAGTGGTGCAAAAATTATTTTGATGATTTTTTCAGGTAGTGAACCGCTTTCAAAATAACTACCTCTTACTAAACTAGCTCTTGAAACCACTTCAGACTTGTCTAAGAAAACAAAACTCGAGTCGGCTAGGTAGGAATACAACTCGGCAATTTCAGCTAGTCGTCCACCACCATTAGAGCGGAGATCTAGAATGAGTGTTTTCGCTTTACTAGCTTGTAATTGCTCAAAACTCTCTTTGTAAAATTTGTTATAACTTTTGTTTTTAAAACCTCTAATTTTCATGTAAGCCACACTACTGTCTTTTGTGGCGAAATTAAAGTTACGGGTGAAGTTTTGAGCCTCTTTGTTATATCCGTTAATTCGTTTTTTTCTTCTTAATGCTTTTGCAGACTCTTTCTTAGCTTGTGTTACAACTTGTTTTACTTGTGTAAATTTCTCTTTTAGACTGTCTTTTTTAGGCTTTTCGGAAACTTTTCTAACTATGGTAATGTCTTTTATGCTATCCTTAAACTTAAACCGGTATTGAATACTGTCCATAATTCCTTTTTCAGAAGTAAAGTAGGAAGCCATTTTTCTGCTTGCCACAGCGCTTTTATAAGTGGTATTAAAGCCATCTGAGGAAAAGTACTTGTCGTATTCTGTAATTAATTCAGAAGGTTTGATGGTATTCATACTAACGATTTCCGTTCCTGCTTGAATCGACGGATCGTGTGATTTATTTTTAATTACATAGAGTTTATCGTCTATGACATCCAAATCAAATTGCGAAATAGGACCAACACCTTTTTTTTCTAAAACTTTGGCTTCTTTTTTAGTCAATTGTTTGGTTGGAGTATATACAAGCGAATGACCTTGACGCACCGCTGCTACTATTGGACTTAATTTTTTGTAAAAGCCAAGAGGTTTAAGCGGACTAGTAATCGTAGTTTTGAGGCTATCGAATTTGTAATCTAAAGCAGATTTGTCGATATAGCCATATAAATTAGGATGCAATTGCTGAAGTTTTCTATAAGTGTAATCAACATCTTGCTTCATTTCATCCACTGAAATAAGCGTGTCCAATTCTGCATTTTGTTTTTTAACTGATGAACATTCGATGAAAAGTATCGCTGCAAATGTTATGAGTAGTATTTTTTTCATGCTATACATTTTTGGTAAGTACTTTTTCATATGCTCTACGTGCACTTCCTCTAAAATAGACTTGTCCACAATAGGCATAACCTAATTTTTCAAATACCGCTATCATAGCGAAATTATCAAAATTCGTGTCGGCTTTAATACTGTAAATTTCATTAGCTAAAGCAAATTCTTCTATGTGGTAGAGTAGTTTTTTAGCTAATCCTTTCCCTAATTGATTTTCGGCTATAGCAACTCTATGAAAAACAACAAAATCATTGTTGGTTAACCATTCCCCTTCGATATTCGCATATTCAGGTTCGTCGTTAATTAGCAGTGCAACATAACCTACGATATCCTCATCTTCGAGTAACACATATCCAGCATTTTTAGTAATATCATTTAGGATCACTTCTGGATTAGGATAACCATCTTGCCATTGGTTGCTTCCATCTGCTTTTCTACGAGCGATTGCTTGCTGAAGAATGACCCATAATTGAGGAATTTCGGTTGTTGTGGCTTTTCTAAATTCTAAATTCATTTTTATTGTTCTGCTAATAGAAGCACTAAAATAGTTTTTTACAGTTCTATCTGAAAATTATATAGAGTTATTTTTTTATTTTCTCAGCAAAGTAGACTCCTTCGTTTTTTTTACAAATAATAGTGCGTCAAAAGAATTTGCTAATCTTTCCTCTATTACCATTTTTGGACTGTAAGTTGATCCAATTCCTTGATGCATTACTTTAGAGTTAAGAAAATCATCTAAAACTGATGTTTTTTTAGCAGTTTTAAAATCTAGTAGATAGTTATCTAAAGCACTATTATTAAAGGTTTCACTACTCGTGTTTTTCATGACTTTATCTATCGTAATTGTGGTTAGGCGATTCTCAGTAATAGAATAAACATTAAATTTCCCAGTTGCGAAATCAAATCCAACGCTATAGTATTGGTTTTTGTATTGGTCTTTTAAGTGGTGGCCCATTGATGGGCTGTTAGGCTGTACTTTATCTTTACTGACATGTAAATTATGCGCCCACAAGAAAACTTTACTCTGTACTCCAGATGTAGTTAATATTTTAGTTACGTTTTCTGCCATCTGTATATCTCTAGTGGTTTGACTGTAATTTAAACCAAACTCAATATACTGTATTATAGCTTCTTGGGTTCTTACATAAAATTCACTGTTTTTTGCAGTATCGTTTTTTAGAATAATTTTTAAATTATTCATTGCTGCTAGGTGAAGCTTTAGTTCATTCTTTTTTGTGCTTTTTATATTTTGCACTTTAATATAAATACCGATAATTTTTAAATATTCTTCTTTATTTTGAATATTGCTATCGTTGATGTAATTGTATATTATTTTTGCTACTGTGGTACAATCTGTACTATCAATACCATTAAAACTTAATTGATCATTTGCGTTTTTGCCTAGGTTGTAAGCCTTCATCCATTCAATTAGATCTAGTATTTCTTTACAATTCCATGTCCAAAATCCAATTTGACTCAACAATGTTTTGGAATCTCCAACCTCTCCATGGATATAGTTGTTGATAGCAATACAGTTTCCATAACTCGCTTCAATTGCAAAATTTTTCACGCCATGATTTTTGACAACGTATTTGAAGAATTTTATTTTTAAGTCAAAGAACTCTTTCGTTCCGTGCGTTGCCTCACCAAAGCCAAAAACTCTTATATCTTGGAAAATACTATCTAATTTTCGGCTTTTTTCTATTTCAATATTTGGATCAACATCTTTGATCTCGAATGCGTTTTTATCGATTGCTTTTACAATTTCATTGGATTGACTCCAAACAATTGACTGGAACAATAAAATTAAAAGTAAATAAAAAACATTTTTTTTCATGATCGAATGATAACTGAAGTAGTAGTTAAGGCGTTTATTTGATACAATGATATAATAGTGTTTTTGAAATTTGACAGCACCTAGGGTGTACTTTTACCAGCTTCCAATGCACCCACTAATTCCATG
>CAXBGV010000130.1:0-7799 GCA_963975235.1 uncultured Flavobacterium sp.
AGGTGTTTTATTGATAAAAACGGTTGGTAGGATTCGTACTCCCTGACTTTCCATTTCACGTAAATAAAATTTATGTTTATTACGCTTTATAGTTGCAATAGAATTCAAGGTTTTAATCCCTAATTTTTCGATCTGGCTAAGCCAAGCGTTAAATTGCATTTCTTTTTCAAAATAATCCCAAGTATTTCTAAAAATTAGATAATCAAAATTACTCCAATCGATAGTTGGATTGTCCCATATCACTGCAGTGGCTGTAATATGGTATTTGGCCAGCTCTACAATTAGAGGTTGGTCCTGAGGGTTTAAGTCTGGAAGTTGATCACAAGTTAATAGTGCAATTTTCATCTCATTGGCTTGCTAATTGTTTTTACTTGCGGGTATCGCTCTCTACAACTCCATCACGTAACCTAATAATGCGGTGTGCATACTCTGCTATTTCTTCTTCGTGTGTAACTAGGATGACCGTGTTACCATTAGCATGAATCTCATTAAAAAGCTTCATAATTTCTACCGAAGTTTTACTGTCTAGATTTCCTGTAGGTTCATCAGCAAGTATTATCGAAGGTTTGTTTACTAAAGCACGTGCCACGGCAACGCGCTGCCTTTGACCTCCTGAAAGTTGATTTGGATGGTGGTCCATACGATCAGATAATGCAACTTGAGCTAGCACTTCTTCGGCTCTAGCTTTACGCTCAGATTTAGAATAACCTGCATATATCATTGGTAGAGCGACATTGTCTAGTGCAGTAGTTCGCGGTAGTAAATTAAAAGTTTGAAAAACAAAGCCAATTTCCTTATTTCGAATTTCAGCCAGCTCATCATCTTTCATTTTACTTACATCTTTTCCATTCAAAATGTAACTACCTGAAGTAGGTGTGTCTAAGCATCCTAAAAGATTCATCAATGTAGATTTTCCAGAACCAGAAGGTCCCATTAAAGCGACATATTCTCCTTTGTTAATCTCTAAATCTATTCCTTTTAAGACGTAAACAATTTCTTCGCCTAGAACAAAATTTCTTTTTATATCGGATATTTTAATTAATGGGTTTTCCATTTACAGCTTTCGTTGATGATTTATTATTGTAGACTTTAAAAGTAAGAAACTTTTAGTCTTTTTGTATAAGTTGTCTTAAATGCATTTTTGTTACACGTTTATTACTTTTAATGATAAAAACACTAGTCATTCGATCAAAATAGATTATACTACAAAACTGATTCCATGCAGTAAATCTAGTCCATCAATTACGCTGCATAACGGATAAGGAGTGCTGCTAAATTGGTTTTTGCGTATTTTACAGAGTAAGAAGCTTTCATAAAAAAAGTTATTACCAGAAAGCACAATTTGATAATGTGTATTTAAAATTATTTTTTATTGTAGGACTACAAGAACAAAAGTGATTATTTGGTTTTATATTATTACAGTTTAGTTTTATAAAATTATAATGTTTTAGTAAAATTATCATAATTTAATTAATTATTTACAAGATTATAATGTTTGTATTGAATATAATGCAATAGTATATACATTTGCTTCATACTAACAATTAAAACATAAATTATGAAAAGTAGTAAATTAATTCTTGGACTTGCAGTAATTGCTTTGGGTTTTACGTCATGTAAAAATGAAAAAGAAAAAGAAGCAGAAAAAACAGTTGATAGTTACGTGGTTTACGTTGACTCGATAGGAAACGTTACTCAGGATGAAGCAAAAACAAATTGGGAGGCAATAGAGGCGAACTACACTGTAAAAATGAACCAAGCTGAAACGGCACTTACAGATCTAAGTGAAAATAAAGAAATGGCAGACAAAGTAGAAGCTAGTAAAATGAAATACAATACTTTGAAAGAAGCTATACAGGCTGAAATCGCTGCTGATATGCCAAGTGGTAAGCAATTAATACGTAATTCATTATTTGGAGAAGGTAAAATTGGTGAGGATATGAACTTTGCTTGGGTAAACGCGGCAAATATTTTAGGTGTTTACGATCAATTTGTTACTACTGTTCAGACTAATAAAGATAAATATTCTCGTGAGGATTGGGATGAAATTAAACTAATGTATGAAGCACTTGATAGCAGAAAAAATACTGTAGAGAAAGAGGGTTTGTCATCTGAGGATAACAGAAAAATTGCTGGATTGAAATTGAAATTTGGTCCTATGTATACATTAAATAGAATGGGTGCAAAAACAGAAGAAATGGAAAAAGCTAAACAATAATAAATTTGGGTTATATTTGTTTAAATGACAGTCAGAAATGGCTGTCATTTTTTTTGTCTATACTCGAATTATAAAATGTTCCTTAGGTTGTTCTCTTCTAAAAAAAACGATTCCCCATTGAAAAATATCAATTGTAACAGAGACGGAAGGATGTTCTTGTATAAACCGCCAGGCTTCCTCCATGTCAGGGGACCAATGAATATCATCAAAAATCCACACACTGTCGTTTGTAATGGTTGGAAGTAATTTTTCAAAATAGGCCAAAGTTGCTTTTTTAGAATGATTTCCATCAAAATAAATCAGATCAAATTTGTGTTGTAAATGGGTAATAGTATTTAAATATGTGTCAAATTCTGTTACCACAGAGTTGATACCAATCAATTCAAATTGATCAAATTGTTGTTGAGCAATTTTAGCTGTTTCCGGACAGCCTTCTAGAGTAGTAATTGATGCTGTTTCATTTTCGACAGCCATTGCAGCAGTCGCTATGCCTAATGATGTTCCAATTTCTAAGACAAATGAAGGATTAAAATAGGCTGTAAGTCTGTAAAGTAATTGGGCGTGCCTTTGACTAATACCTGCTGTTTTAGCGATTTGATTAATAGGCCTATCATTTGATGTGAAAACTTTTGAGCCAGCACCAAAATCAGTCACCGTGATGGTCTTTGAATTGGTTAAAAGTGCTAGCCTGTATTTTTTTAGAAAGTCGTATTGAGGTTTATTTTCCCTATCGTAAAAGCATTTAGTAATTAAATTAAATACAAATGGGGAATGAACCGCATGTTCATTTTTAGAATACCAAAGAAATTTTAAATAGGATTTAATCTGAAATAGCATAAGTGATGGCTTCGATTTTGCAAAGGTACAAAGTTTAGTAGGTATCCTTTACTACATTTTTAAGTTTAAAATATAGTTCAGGATCGAAAATTAAGTCACTTCAAAAAAAACTATATTTGCGCTCTTAAAAATAATAGCTAGGATTTCAAAAGATGATGAACGACGAATATATAGGTGAAGGAGCAATTACATCGGACGAAATTAATCGTTGCATCGCTATTTTATCGCAACTGAATAGCGATACAGATCAAATTTTTGATATTCCAAAGGAACAGCGTACCGCGTTGATTAAAGCAGCGGGTCAGTTTTCGAGACCTGATCGAGATGAACTTGCTCGTCGTAAAAAGGATGGTGTAAAAGCAAATAAGCGTAAAATGGAGAAGCGAGATCGAACTGCTCGCAAAGAAACCGGCATCAGATTTGCTCGTGAATCGGCTGTGTTCATGGCGCCTAAATCATTGGCTGCTGCCGAATTAAAAAACAAAGAAACCTTAGAACTTGAAACTCCTAGGCAATGTTATGTTTGTAAAACTAATTTTACTAAAATGCATCATTTTTACGACACCATGTGTATCGACTGTGGTGATTTTAATTATGCCAAACGTTTTCAAACTGCAAATGTAAAAGGACAAGTAGCTGTAATTACTGGCTCCCGATTAAAAATAGGGTATCATATAACCTTAATGCTATTGCGTGGAGGCGCAACTGTTATTGCAACTACGCGTTTTCCAGTAGACTCGGCTCTGCGTTTTGGTAGAGAGCCTGATTTTATGGATTGGGGTCACCGTCTAAAAATTCACGGATTGGATTTACGACATATTCCTTCAGTAGAAATCTTTTGTAATTTTATAGAACAAAAGTACGAACGTCTGGATATTTTAATTAATAATGCAGCCCAAACCGTACGGCGTCCTGCAGGGTTTTATACACACATGATCGAAAATGAGGAGCGACCATTTAGTGACCTACCAAAAGAAGCACAAGAATTATTATTGGATCATGTAAATTGTTTAGATGAGCTAAAAGTATTAACCTCAGGAGCTTCTTCTAATGAAAATATGCCAGTAACTTGGCATGGACCTGAGCCTGGTATAGGTCTTAGGGCTTCCGCCAAATTATCTCAAATACCGTACTCTTTTGATAATGCCTTGGTGGCGACCGAAGTTTTTCCAGAAGGTGAACTTGATGCCGACTTACAGCAAGTAGATTTACGAAAAACAAATAGTTGGCGTCTTAAATTAGGACAAATCGAGACTACAGAGATGATCGAAGTTCAATTGGTCAATTCAGTAGCACCTTTTGTATTATGCAATCGCCTTTCGGAAGTAATGAAAAAAGATAATACAGGGCAAAAACACATTATCAATGTTTCGGCAATGGAAGGGAAGTTTCATCGTTTTTTTAAGGAAGCGCGCCATCCACATACTAATATGGCCAAAGCAGCTTTGAATATGCTTACACATACTGCTGCGGGCGAGTTGGCAAAATCTGGTATTTTCATGAATGCGGTCGATACGGGTTGGGTAACTGATGAAGACCCTGCTGAACTGGCAAAAATGAAGCAAGAGCAACAAGACTTTCAGCCGCCGCTCGATATCGTGGACGGAGCAGCTAGAGTAATGGATCCTCTGTTTGACGGAATCAATACAGGAAAACATTGGTGCGGTAAGTTTTTGAAGGATTACAATCCGATTCCATGGTAAAATTCTGAACACCTTTCGTTATTACCTTAACATATTAAAAAACCACAGCGAAAATTTTGTTCTGCTGTGGTTTTTTGTTTTCAAATGCAATAATGTTTCTTAGTTTAATTAGTAGCTTTAAATCGTTTCATTTCCTCTAGCGGTTCTATTGCGTTATAATCTTTCCAAATTTTAGGGTCGTACGATTTGATGGTTGTGTATTTAAAATCTTGCTCTTTTATTTTTTGAATTTCTGCTGTTGCAAATGGAGTACGTGTCAAATTTAAAAATTCGATTTTAGAACCAGAATTTCCCTCAACTTTGATATCAAGAGAGAGCACGTCTTTGTCTTGGCGCGTTAATTCAATGAATTTTAATGGTCTATTAACATAGAAATATTGTCCTGTTTCTATGGTAGCATACTGTAAATAATAGCCGTTTCCTTCCTTTTTTTTCTTGTAAATAATCGTTCCTGTACTTCTATTTTGGGAGGCTTTTATTCCTAGAAGTAGTTTTAAATTTAGGCTATTTAATTTTTCCCCTTCATCTAGTGTGAATTCTGCTCGAAGTACAGCATAGTCATTTTCCGAAACATATAATTTACCTATATATTTAGCTTTGCTCTTTCGTGGTTTAAAACTTAGTATATACGCAAATTCGTTATCTGCGGTATAGGTAGTACCCTCGTACGTGTAATCGTAAAGTTCCGGTTTGCTAACAAAATTATATTTTTCACTCTGAGAAAAATTATTCCTTATCAAAAAAGAATTAAGATTGGTTTTGGTTAGTGTTAATTGTGTCTTGACTTCTTTATTCTTTTTTTGATCTCTCTTTTGATTCCAATCTTTTCGCATCGAAATCGAGTCTCTAGATCCAAAAAGACCGCTTTTTACACGATAAAACTTGGTAGAGTCTAAATGTTGTAACATCATATTCATTGCTTTTTTTTCTAACTCTTCAGAAGAAACTGCACTACCCTCTTTTTTTAATTTGGTAGCTTTTAGTACATCTAATTTAGATAGAAATGATGTTTTACTATCCTTTTGTATATTAGTGGTGTAGTAGTTGCATAGGATATCTGTGTACTCTTTTGGAGGATTGCGTATTAAACTATTTGCAAACGTTTTTAGATCTGAATTTACTTTTACAAGCGCTTGTTTGGTAAAACCGGGAGATTTATCAATTTCGACTTCTATTTCTTTTGGATTAAAAGACTCGGAGTTTCTGTAAAATAATAAATCTTTAGATGGGCTGCCGTCACCTTTATAATTGTTAGCTAAATTCGCTTTTACATTGGCCATAATCTCATAGGCATTAGGCTTTTTGTTAGAAACATTGACATCATTAAGTTCAAAAATACTTGGTGTAAGAACAATGGTAAAGTCGTTGTTTTTTAAAGTGCTAACGGCTAATTCTTGATTTACATAACCTAAATAGGAAATAAGTAGAATAGTATTATCTTGACTGTTTTTTTCTGAAAGGGTAAAATAGCCTTCGGCATTTGAAATCATACTTTCAGATTTATTAATTAAGATATTCGCATAAGGAATACTTTCTTTTGTATTGATGTCAATTATTTTTCCTTTGATGTTTTGTCCTACGCTAAACTGTAGTGATAATACAAGTAGGAGCAAGCTGAAGCTGATTTTTTGCATTTGTTAATTTTTTGATTGATGATGGATGATTTCGTCACAATGATTCATTTTAGTTCGTTTTTATGTAAAAAAGATATCATTTTGAGATTTCAAATATATAGGATATTCTATTACTAATCAGAGACTTTATCCTAATTTGTTGTTAATTTCTTACGGTCTGCAGAATATTGACAAAGAATCACTCTGCTTCTGGAATTGATCATTTATATATAAAAGGAGCTGTAATTTTAGCAAACTTATAACCTAAATAAAGGGTAAGTAATATAAGGTTTGTATCTTCTGTCATTTCGCTTTACCTAAACTAAGTTTTTGTATTGATTTTTATTTTACAGATAATTTATAGGGTTATCTGAAAAAAAAAAAAATAATCGAAGGACTGTTAAATAAACATAAATTTTTCTTCATCCGATCAAAAACTGCTCGTCTATACTTTTTGGTTATTCATCGTTAATTAGTAATGTTACTGTCTAAATATGAGTTGGGAAACAAATAAATGTATTAATTTTATCTTGTTTTTAACTTAAAATGAATGTGTTATGAATAAAACTTTACTCGTAGTTAAGCAAATAATGGTTGTGGTGGCTTTGTCTTTTTTTGGAACAAATAGCTCTGCTCAAGATATTCCTTTTTATTGTGATTTTAACGCATATCTTTTTCAATACAATGATGTTTATGCAATAGACTTAGCCTCTGGAAATTCTATTTTAGTAGCTGCAGACATTACTACTGGTAATGTTAATGGAGCCGGTTATAATGCAAAAGATGGTTATATTTGGGGTTATTTATCTTCGCCTTCGAGATCGATTGTTAGAATTGGTAAAAATTTCGACACCACTATCTTTACAATAAATGATTTGCCAGATGGTAACAAATATGTTGGCGATGTAAGTGCTAGCGGAATTTATTATTTAAAGGCCGGAGGTAGTACTTATTACAAAATAGATTTAGATCCGGATTCGCCTACTTACACGCAATATATCGGGGCGTTTAGTTTATCTCAAAGTATAAATGTTCATGATTGGGCTTTCAATGCCCTAGACGGAAATTTATATACTGTAGAACAAAATTCTAATATTTTATATAGAATACACCATGATACAGGAGTAGTTGATGATCTTGGCGTTGTACCCATCATTAGTGGAAGATCATATACCTATGGAGCTGTTTATTTTGATTTATCTGGAAGTTTTTATGTTTCGGCAAATCAAACGGGGACAGTCTACGTTATAAGACACGTAAAGGACTTAGACGGAACAACAGCAATGGATTCTAATTTATTTGCTTACGGACCTTCTAGTTCTAGTAACGATGGTGCACGATGTCCTACGGCTCCTGTTCCACAAGAAATATGCGATAATGGTATCGATGATGATGGCGATGGACTAATTGATTGTGAGGATCCTTCTT
>CAXBGV010000131.1:0-7778 GCA_963975235.1 uncultured Flavobacterium sp.
AAAGTACGTTACTTTTTCTTGGTGATAATGTTTACCCAAAGGGCATCCCGCCTGAGGAGGATAAAATAAACTACCAAATCGCTGTAACAAAATTGGAGAATCAATTAAAAATTACAACTGATTATAGAGGTCAAACCATTTTTATTCCCGGAAATCATGATTGGTATAGCGGTATAAAAGGTTTGGAACGACAAGAAAAGATTGTCACGTCTTACTTGAATGATAAAAAAGGTTTTTCGCCCAGGAAAGGCTGCGCTATCGACGGTGAAAACATCAATGATAACATTTGCTTAATTACCATAGACAGCCAGTGGTTCCTTGAAGACTGGGACAAAACACCAACAATAAATGATGATTGCTCGATTAAAAGCAGAGAAGCTTTTTTTGAAGAATTAGAGAGCCTTTTAACCAAGAATAAAGATAAAATAGTTTTTATTGCTATGCATCACCCCCTAATGAGTAACGGCTCCCATGGCGGGCAATTCTCGCTAAAAAAACAACTTTTCCCTCTCGAACAAAAAATTCCGTTACCCGTAATAGCAACCATCGTTAATGTATTAAGAAAAACGACTGGAATAAGTCCACAAGATATTCAAAACAAGCAATATACTGCTTACATAAAGAGAATCAAGACTATTTTACAAAGTCAAAACAATGTGGTTGTGTTATCCGGACACGACCATAACTTACAGTATATTGAAAAGGACAATATCAAGCAAATAATAAGTGGTGCGGGGTCAAAATCAGAGGCTGCTAGAGCAATAAATCCTAATGACTTTTCGTACGGAGAAAATGGCTATGCTATAGTTGATGTTTATCGCAACGGTGAAACCAATGTTTCCTTTTATGGTCGAGAAGCTAACAAGGCTAAATTACTATTTAAAAAAAGAATCTTTTTCCCTAAGAAAGAAGTAGTGATTGATTACCCTGAAGCTTTTCCAGCAACGATTACAAATGCAATTTACACACCAGAAATGATTAAGAAAAGTGGTTTTTACCGTTTTCTTTTTGGAACACATTACAGGCAATACTACGGGTTATCCATTGTTGCAAAACTAGCTACAATTGACACAATTTATGGTGGTTTAACACCCGTACGAGCAGGTGGTGGTCATCAGTCAAAATCATTGCGCTTGGTTGACAACAAGGAAAAAGAATATGTAATGAGAGCGGTTAAAAAAAGTGTGGGCCGATTTTTACAAAGCGTTGCATTTAAAGACCAATTTGTGGAAGACGACTTTAGAAATACATATGCCGAAAATTTCTTGTATGACTTTTACACCACAGCTCACCCATATGCGCCTCTTGGAGTAGGGAATCTTGCTAGTAAAATAGGTGTTTTACATACTAATCCTGAGTTATTATATATCCCAAAACATAAAAATCTAGGCGAATTTAATAACGAATTTGGTGACGAGTTGTATTTAGTCGAAGAACGTCCATCTGATGGACAAAAAGATCTAACTAGCTTTGGAAAACCTGATGCTATACTAAGTACTGAAGATGTTTTAGATAATCTTCACAAAGACGAGAAATACGTTATAGACGAAAACGAATACATTAAAGCAAGGCTATTTGACATGCTTATAGGCGATTG
Organism: uncultured Flavobacterium sp.; assembly: GCA_963975235.1. Lineage (GTDB taxonomy): Bacteria > Bacteroidota > Bacteroidia > Flavobacteriales > Flavobacteriaceae > Flavobacterium. The sequence continues at coordinate 1,598 of CAXBGV010000131.1, forward strand.
GGACCGTCACTACGACCAATGGCGTTGGGCAGAGTATAAAAAAGGAAACCAAATTATTTACAAACCAATACCTAGAGATCGTGATCAAGCATTTTCAAAGTTTGATGGTGCACTTTTATCAGTGTTAATGAATATTCCGGCTTTGCGTCACATGCAAACTTTTAGACAAGATATAAAAAACGTAAAATGGTTTAATCGTGAAGCGTATTCCCTAGACCTCGCACTATTAAAAAATAGTACCGAAAAAGATTGGATAACGCAAGCAAAGTACATTCAAGAAAATCTGTCCGACGATGCAATCGATCATGCTTTTGATAATCTGCCTAAGGAAGTCCAAGATTACACTATTACAAAAATTAAATTATATCTAAAACAAAGAAAAACACAACTCACAAAATACGCAACAAACTACAACAAGGTTCTTCTTAAAACAGTTATCATTGTTGGTACTAATAAGAAAGATAAGTTCAAAATTAACCATATATCTAAAGAGCACACTACTGTTGCCGTTTATCGCATAAAAAAAGAAGGAGACGAATTGCTTTATACAAAAGACTTAAAAGGTTCAGAAACAAAAAACATATGGATCTATGGCCTTGACGGTGACGATGAATTTGATAGTAAAGGAAATGTAAAATCAAATTTTAACATCAAACTTATAGGGGGTCAAAATAATGATATTTACACTATTAATAAAGGAAATAACACCCAAATAATTGATTTTAAATCTAAAGATAACACCTTCAGTATTGATTCTAAAACCCAAAAATCATTAACTGACGATTATATTGCAAATCTTTACAATTACCAGAAACCGAAGTACAATGCTTTTTCTGGTCTTCCAACCTTAGGTTTTAATCCAGATGACGGTTTGAAATTTGGAATAAATGTTAATTATACCGTTAACCATTTTAATCAAAACCCGTATACTCACAAGCACATTTTAAAGGCTAACTATTACTTTGCTACGGGAGGATTTGAGTTGTTGTATAACTTGCAAGTACCTAAAATTGTGGGGCAATGGAATTTTGACTTAGCGTCTCAAATTACAAGTCCTAACTTCGCAATTAATTATTTTGGAAATGGAAATAATACTGTAAATGAACAAGAAACTAAAGTAATGGACTATAATCGTGTCCGAATTAGAATTCTAAAAGCCGAGCCTCAACTTAAAAAAATAGGGCTGTATGGAAGCACCGTTGTTTTAAAAACCAGTTTCGAAAGTTATGATGTTGAAAAAACAATGAATCGTTTTATTGCCCTCCCCGGACAAGTTTCACCTGCAGTGTTTGATAGTCAGCAATTTGCCGGAGCAACAATAAGATACAGTTATGAAAACTATGACAATCCCTCCCTACCTACTATGGGAATGGGCTTCTCTATCGATGGCGGTTGGAAGATTAACATAAATGAAAGTAAACGCAACTTTCCTACCATTGAATCTAAACTTAATTTTAATCACAGAATCGATTCAAAAGGTAAACTTGTGCTAGCTACTTTATTCAAAGCTAAAGCCATTTTAAACAATAATTACGAATTCTATCAAGGAGCCAGTTTGGGTGGCGATTATGACCTTAGAGGATTTAGAAACCAACGCTTTTTAGGTAATCAGTCCTTCTTCCAGAGCAGTGATTTACGGTATTCACTAGGTAATATAAAAAATAGTATCGTGCCAATGTCCTTTGGAATTTTTGGTGGTTTTGACTACGGAAGAGTTTGGCTTGATGGTGAAACTTCAAATAAGTGGCATCAATCTGTTGGTGGTGGATTATGGCTTAACAGCCTGAATAAACTAACTGCTAGACTTACCTATTTTAAAAGTGCAGATGATGAAGCCCGAATCACATTTGGTTTAGGGTTGGGCTTTTAATTGTTTCAAGGAAACTTCATAGACAAAACCTCCAATTTTTTTTGTCTTTTCATCGGCGATTAGTAATGTTGTTTGATCTTTAAAACAGATTGCTTCTTTTTGAGAAAAATGATTTAAAGAAAACTCTTTGGATTGTCCAGATAAAAAATTATCCGTCGAAAAACCAGTAAACGTCCATACTTTACCGTGACATAACAATACGACAGTTGTTCCATCAGGACTTAGGGCAGCACTGGTTACAGCATTATTCTCATAACTGCCTCCTGTTTTGAATTTGCCTATTAATTGCGCTTGGTAAAAACCTGCTTTGTTGGGTACTTTATATAGTAAAGTGGTTCCGTCAAAGGAACTACTTCTGTTTTTAGTAAAAAGATAAAAGTTGTTTTTGTACTCAAAAAACGCCTCTACATCATAGAATAGTGCTTTCTTCTTTGGCGGAAAATTATTCTGTTCAGGATAGGCAAATGAAATTTTGTAAGATGCAAAGGTTTCTTTTTTAGTCAAAGAATCTTTTTGAATTTTATAAATACACAAATTTTTACGTGTATTATTATTGTTCCCAAAATCTCCAATATATAAATTTCCCTGTTGATCTTTTGTAATGTCCTCCCAATCGACATTTGTTGCATTTAAAATCTCTATACTATGATCAAGCCTTCTCTCATTATCTAATCCGTAAATAACATTTTTGTTACCACTATCTTCAACAGCATAGAGCATCTTAGCATTATCAGAGTAAGTAATTCCTGAGACTTCTTTTAACTTTTTTGGCAAAGCAAAACGTTTGGTCAAAATTTTAGCTTCTTGTTGGCAAGAAAGCAAAAGGACTAGTATTACAAAATATAGGGGTAATCTCATTTTTTCAATAAGTTTAGTACAAATATGGTATTCAGGACAGAGAACGAATTAAAAACCAGGTTTAAATAAGTTAGCGTGTTTATAATTCCTAGTAATAAACTTAAAAGCAGCACTTAATACATTCCCCATTCGTTTTGCATTTTTAAAATTCATATCGTTAGTGTAGCGATATAAATCCATTTTAAGCTGTTCAATATGTTCTGGTGGAGCGATATTATCCTGACCCATTATTCTCAAAATTCTTTTAATACGATTTTCCGCAGAAATAATTCTTTTTGCTAAGGCTGCTCGCTCCTCATTTTTATATTGCTCAATAGAACTGTCTTGCAATTTTTCGCGAACTAACCTTACCATTGGCAAGTTTTCCTTAAAAAACTGAGGCCTATAAATTTTAAAATTACCCTCATAACATTGCTGATCAAAGTCAATAGGACGAATTTTATATACTACTTGGTCAAAATCATGTATGGGAACAATCACATAATTGTAGGCCCTCATATCACCTAAAAGCCGAATCATACAACGCTCGTTAAACTTAACAAACTCTTTAGCTATTTGCGCTTTCTCCGACTCAGAACAACTCATTAAGAGCGTTTCCATAAATACATCGCCGGGAATACCAATAATATGTTCTTCTATTAAAGTATCCTCATAAACCAAAAAATTTATTTTATCAGGTGATAAAATATGCTCTAATTCTAAGCCATAAATACGAGAGGCATCAGCCTTTTTTACATAAAAATGAGTGTAATTATCGTTCAAAATATTTCTCACTTTAACTCTAAACGGTTTTGAATTTCCAAAAGTGCAATAATCAATAGCATCCACATTCAAAAACTTAATGATATCTACGTTACCATCAGAGTGCAACAAAGAATAGATCTTTTTAAGATTTAAATCTATTTCATTTCTTTCGAATTCATTATAAAACACTCGCGCCCACAAAGTGTCTTGATCGTTTTTATCATATACATTAATAGCTCCCGAGAAGCGTAGTAAATCATCGTAACAAACAGAAACTTTAGAAATACGATCAAATCGCTCCAGATAATCAAAAAGCAGTTTATTTATTGGATACGAAGGTTTTTTGAAAAGTATATTAGAATCGCTCATGGTATTAGTATTAAATGCAAATTTACACCAATTTACAACCAAAAAACAATAAAACATAAACTACTTGATTCGAACAGGCAGCATTCTCAAAATTAAAAATGACCGATTATCTCCCAAACTTGCGGTTCTACTTCGTGAATAATAACAATCATTCGAAAAACACCATATCGATTATACTACAATGCTACTTGCATAAAACAGCAAGTATCCTATAGCGAATACATGTGCAACAGCTCATCAATATTTATCAAAAGGTAATAGTAGGATAAGGCAATTCCTAGACTATAATTTATTTTTGAAGTAACATTTTATACTTTAAGTAGTCTTATACAAAACTAAAAGACATAAATTGTGGAAACAATACTTTCGATTAAAAATCTCAATAAACGGTACGGAAGCCTGCAAGCGCTAAAAAACGTTTCATTTACTATACAAAAAGGACATGTTTATGGTATTTTAGGACCTAACGGAAGCGGAAAATCAACAACTTTGGGTATTGTTTTAAATGTGGTCAATAAAACCTCTGGCGAATACAGCTGGTTTGATGGACGATTGGAAACTCATGAGGCTCTAAAAAAAGTTGGAGCTATTATCGAAAGACCTAACTTTTACCCCTACATGTCTGCTGTTGAGAATTTAAAATTAGTTTGCAAAATAAAGAATATCAATTACGATAAAATTGATGAAAAGCTGGAATTAGTAGGTTTACAGGAACGAAAAAACAGTAAATTTAGCTCTTTCTCTTTAGGTATGAAGCAGCGATTAGCAATTGCATCTGCCCTACTTAATGATCCCGAAATTTTAATTTTAGATGAACCTACAAATGGTTTAGATCCTCAAGGTATTCATCAAATCAGGGATATTATCAAAAAAATAGCTTTGCAAGGAACAACGATTTTACTTGCTTCTCACCTACTTGACGAAGTAGAAAAAGTATGCTCTCATGTTTTAGTCTTAAGAAAAGGTGAAGTATTATACTCTGGAAGGGTTGATGAAATGACTGCAAATGAAGGCTTCTTTGAAATTCAAGCAAAGGATACAAAAAATCTAATGGTGGCACTACAACAACATCCTGCAGTTGAACGTGTAAAAGCAGAAGAGAACAAAGTATTTGTGTACCTAAAATCGCCACTAGAAGCAGCTGAACTTAATAAATTTTTGTTTAATCAAAGCATAGTTTTAAGTTACCTCGTGAAACGCAAGAACAGTCTTGAAGAGCAATTTTTAGAATTGACAAACAAATCAAAATCAAATCAAAAAAATTAATTCATGAAACGCTTACTATCAATAGAACTACAAAAAATTTGGATGAATAAAGCCAGTAAGGTCTTAACATTATGCTACTTTATCCTATTGTCATTTATCGCTTTAATTGCTTCTATAAAATTTGAGATTGGTGCCATAAAACTACATTTTGCAGAAATGGGAATATTCAACTTTCCATTCATATGGCATTTTAATACCTACATAGCAGCTTGGCTTAAATTCTTTTTGGCAATAGTAATTGTTTCGATGATGGCCAACGAATACAGCTACGGAACATTAAAACAAAACTTAATCGACGGAATGAGTAAAAAGGAATTTATACTTTCTAAATTTCTTACCATTGTTGTTTTTGCCTTGTGCTCTACCCTTTTTGTCTTTATCTTAAGTATCGTATTAGGATATAGTTTCTCTTCGTACACGGAGCCAAGTATTGTATTCTTAGATTTAGAGTACATCGTAGCTTTTTTTGTTAAACTAGTTGGTTTCTTTTCCTTTTGCTTGTTTTTAGGAATTCTTGTAAAACGATCTGCCTTTGCGATAGGGTTTCTATTAGTATGGAGCATAATCGAAAGTATCACAAAAGGTCTTTTGGTATTTCACATTTTTCCAGAAAATAAAATTGCAGATAACATAACACAATTCTTCCCACTAGAATCAATGTCTAACCTTATTACAGAACCTTTTACAAGACTAAATGTGATAAAAAATATTGGAACCCAACTCGGCGTTGATGATATTAAAGATTATGGCGTTCCTTTTTCGGCGATTGTAATCGTATTAGCTTGGTCATTTATTTTTATGTTCTTATCACATAAACTATTAAAAAAAAGAGATTTGTAATGAGTAATAGCAAGAATCTCTAATGAATAAAGTTAGATTCATGCGCCCATTATAGCAGATCTGAACTAAGGTTACACTGTGCTGAAAAATATAACTCTGATTAAATACGTAAACTGTGTACCAACTCCCACATTATTTAAAATAGCAAAAATTAACAACTACAGAGACTATTAAAGCACCATTATAGTTAAAAAATAAAAATCATGAAACAGATTATTATTGTATTATCAGTTA
>CAXBGV010000132.1:0-7762 GCA_963975235.1 uncultured Flavobacterium sp.
TGGATGGTATAATTAGATAGTAAGTCAAACTTTATTCTAAACGCAGGTCTTTTTTCTTAGCAACAGTATCTTTTTTTTGTAGTACTTTGAGCTTGATCGCTTTTAAAGAATCTTTTATACTTTTATCTTTTGCACCTTTTTTTATAATAGAATCTACTATTGCTTTCTTACTTTCGAACCGCTTAGTAAGCTCGGCATACATGTTTTTATACTCAACATAATCAGAGGCATAGTACACATTGCTTTGTGCCAGCTGCAAACTATCTATTTGGTACTTTTTATAAATATAAGTGGCTGAGTTAATTTGGTTACTATCTAAAGATGACGGATTGCTGTACTTTATACCTTCGAGAATGGCTAAGTCATACATAATATCGATCATTTTGTTTTTTTCTATAAGTCGGTCGGGCTTTGCAACAACCTCCTCCTTACAGCTTACAAATAAAACGAACAGCACTACAAACGATAGTATATATTTCATGACTATTTTTTTATCGATCAAACAACAATCTTTTTCCTGCACGGATATTTTTTACCTTAAAAGCATTGTAAACTAATTTACCATTTACAAATGTATGCGTAATTCTAGATTTAAAAGTAAAACCTTCAAAAGGAGACCAACCACATTTAGCGAAAATATTTTCTTTTTTAACACTCCATGGCAAACCTGCGTTCACGATCACTAAATCAGCAAAATAACCTTCCTTAATAAAGCCACGTTTCTCAATTTTGAAAATCTTTGCTGGATTATGACACATTTTTTCAACGATTTTTTCAACGCTAATTTTACCTTGGTGGTACGCTTCAAACATTGCAACAACAGCATGTTGCACTAATGGACCACCTGATGGTGCTTTAGAATATGGCTGTTGCTTTTCTTCGAGTGTATGAGGGGCATGATCTGTAGCAATTACATCAATGCGGCCATCCAAAAGTGCTTCCCACAATGCATCTCTGTCATTGGCAGTTTTTACAGCAGGATTCCACTTAATCAAATTTCCTTTGGTAGCATAATCTTCATTAGTAAACCATAAGTGATGAATACAAACCTCCGCAGTGATTTGTTTTTTCTCTAAAGGAATTTTATTGGTAAACAAGTCCATTTCCTTTGCAGTCGAAAGGTGAAAAACATGCAAACGAGCTCCTGTTTTTTTAGCAAGCGCAATAGCATTTGAAGAAGAAATATAACAAGCTTCTTCTGAACGGATTAAGTGATGTGCTGTTACAGGAATATCCTCCCCATATTCAGCAGTATATTTAGCTAAATTGTTTTTAATGGTAGTTTCATCTTCACAATGTACAGCAATCAACAGGGGTGTACTTGAAAATATTTTTTCTAATACAGCTTCATTATCAACCAACATATTTCCGGTTGATGAACCTAAAAATATTTTAATTCCAGCAACGTTTTTTGGATTGGTTTTTAAAACTTCTTCGAGATTATCATTAGTCGCTCCCATCATGAACGAATAATTAGCATAGGAGTTATCTGCAGCTAATTGGTATTTTTGTTCCAGAATCTCTTGGGTAACAGCATTAGGAATTGTATTAGGTTGCTCGATAAAGGAAGTAATCCCTCCCGCAACTGCAGCTCTTGATTCTGACTCAATATCTCCTTTATGAGTTAATCCTGGCTCCCTAAAATGTACTTGGTCATCAATTGCGCCCGGCATTAAGTAATTACCTTCGGCATCAATAATGACACAATCTGAGGATTTGGCACTAATGCTTTCTGAAATTTCAACAATTATGTCATTTTCAATTAAAACATCGCCTTCAAAAATCGCTCCCTCATTTACTATTTTGGCATTCTTAATTAAAACTTTGTTCATTGCTATTTATTATAATCTATTAATTAATTTTTTTAATCGTAGCGAAATCACCCCAAAAACAGCTTCTACAATAATTGAATTACTCATTTTAGACTGTCCTTTTGTACGGTCTGTAAAAATGATTGGCACTTCTACAATATTAAAATTATTACAAAAAGTTCTGTATTTCATTTCGATTTGAAAAGCATAACCAACAAATTTTATCTTATTGATCCCGATATTCTCGAGTACGTTACGTTTGTAACAAACAAATCCTGCTGTTGCATCATGAATTTTCATTCCCGTTATCATACGAACGTAAACTGAGGCAAAATAGGATAACAAAACACGGTTTAAAGGCCAATTCACCACATTTACGCCTGTTACGTATCTCGAACCAATGGCTAAATCTGCTGATCCAAAGTGGCAAGCATTGTATAGCTTTTCGAGATCATTAGGATTATGAGAAAAATCGGCATCCATTTCAAAAATAAAGTCGTATTTTTTGTCTAATGCCCATTTAAAACCATGTACATAAGCGGTACCTAAACCTCCTTTTTCCTTTCTGTTTTCCAAGAATAATCGACCTTCAAATTGTGTTTGCAGCAATCTCACTTTATCTGCAGTATGATCCGGCGAATTATCATCAACAATAAGAACGTGAAAAGGTTTATGTTGAGAGAGCACTGCTCGAATAATGCTTTCTATATTTTCTATTTCGTTATAGGTAGGAATTATAACAATACAATCGCTCATTTTCTAGTAATTTCACCGCAAAAGTAACCATTTTATAGTATTCGATTCATAATAAAATTATAATAAAAAGATTGATATAAAAAATTACTAATTTTGTCTCCTATGATTGAACATGTACTGCATTCTCGAATAACAGAAAACAAAGATTGGGCCACCGTTTTATTTGTCCTCTCTTTTGCCATTATAGCCATAACCAAATCACTATACGAAAATCGTTTTGGTGATTTTATGAACTTAATATTTTCAGATAAGTATTCTAAGGTTTATCGCGACAGCAGTCAACTTCAAAGTAGCTTTACGATCTCATTATTCATTGTACAAATTATTTCAGTTGCTTTCTTTATTCAATTATCTCTTAGTAGTTTTGGTTACGCGACAAAAACAGATTGGGTACTATTTATTCAAATTTTTACCTTTTTAATCTTCTTTGTCTTGTCTAAATTCTTAATTGAAAAAATAATAGGCACGGCTTTTAATATCGAAGAATTTGTTGAGCAATTTAACCTTCAAAAAGTCATCTATAGGACATATATTAGTTTGTTTATCCTTCCTGTCAATGTTATTCTATTCTATTACGATAGTATTTCTAAAAATATTCCAATTGTATTTATATCTATAATACTATTTATCAGCACAATAACCTATCTGGTTTCAATAAAAAACTATCAAAATCTAATATTGAGTAAGTTGTTTTATTTTATTTTATATCTTTGCACTCTCGAAATAGCCCCCTATTTTTTTATGTATTATTTGTTTACAAATAGAGGCACTTAGAAAAAATTAAAATATGAAAGTGAAAACAATTTTGGTGTCACAGCCCGAGCCTAAAGTAGAGAATTCTCCTTACTTTGAGTTACAACAAAAGCATAAAGTAAAAATTGATTTCAGGCCTTTTATTCATATAGAGGGAGTTAATGCTAAAGAGATTCGTCTCCAAAAGATCGACCTTAATCATTACACCGCTATTATTTTAACAAGCAGAAACGCAGTAGATCATTTTTTTAGAGTAGCTGAAGAAATGCGTTTTAAAGTTCCAGAAGGATTAAAATACTTTTGTCAATCAGAAGCAGTTGCCTTTTATTTACAAAAATATGTTGTTTACAGAAAACGTAAAATCTATGTGGGACCAAAAGACTTTGCTGACTTATCTCCCCTGATAAAAAAATACAAAGACGAAAAGTTTCTTTTACCAGCTTCTGATCAGTTGAACGCAGATGCACCAATAACGCTAAACAACTTAAAAGTCGATTGGACTCAAGCGGTTTTCTACAAAACTGTAATGAGTGACTTATCCGACTTAGCTGATGTTTATTACGACATACTAGCGTTCTTTAGCCCGACAGGAATAAAATCTTTATACAAGAACTTCCCTGACTTTGAGCAAAACGATACTAGAATCGCAGTTTTTGGAAGCACCACACAAAAAGAAGCCCTAGATCACGGATTAAGAGTAGATATTCTTGCTCCTACCCCTAACACACCTTCGATGACAATGGCTCTCGAAAAATATATAGCTGAGGCTAACAAAGGGAAATAATTTATCCTTTAGAAAAAAATATTAAAAACCATCTCGCTGAGATGGTTTTTTTTGGCTTAAGCCGAAAACAACACTACTTAAATAAATAAAACACTTTTAAACTTTCTATTTAATTGATTTTATCTAAATTTGATTTCATATTTCAATTAGTTAGCTATTTACAGTTTTAAATAAGAAGTCATGAAGATCAATTCCTTAATTGTCGAAATAGATGGTATCGATAAAGAAATTTTGCGAGACCTTATGGAAGACGCTAGAAAGCCTATTTTACAAATTGCAAATAAAATAGGAATCTCAGGAGCAGCTATACACCAACGCTTACGTAAACTAGAACAATCAGGTGTGATATCTGGTTCTAAATTTACCGTTAATAATAAAATTTTAGGCTACAACACCATGGCTTTTGTAGGTGTGTATCTTGATAAAGCACTGCGAAACCCTGAAGCGGTTAAAGAGCTCAAAAAAATACCTGAAGTACTAGAATGTCATTATACGACAGGGAACTGGTCTATACTGATAAAAATAATTTGTAGAGATAACGAGCACCTAATGCAACTTCTAAACACTAAAATTCAAGCAATCGAAGGCGTATCTAGAACTGAAACCTTTATCTCTCTAGACCAGCAAATCGATCGACAAATACAATTATAAAAAAAACCGTCTCATTAGTAAAATGAGACGGTCATAAGCACTAAGCTATTTTTTTTATGGATTAAAAAGCATCAATCTCTACGACTGCTACCTCCCATATAAATTGAGATATAATAAAGTAATGTACCAATAGACCCAAGCGCAGCTACTACATAGGTTCTAGCAGCCCATTTCAAGGCGTCTTTTGCTCCCGCTTGCTCTTGCTGCGTAAGCATACGCTTGTTTTCCAACCAAGCGAGCGCACGATTACTCGCATCATACTCAACAGGTAAAGTAACTATTGAAAACAGTGTTGTTGCTGCAAAAAGTACAATTCCGCCCAACAGTAAAGCTGGGAAAGTATTGATCAACAAAATTCCTCCTAATAAAATCCACTGCATATAACTGGAAGCAACATTAACAAAAGGAACTAGTTTAGATCGCATTGTTAACCATTGATATCCTACTGCGTGCTGTACCGCATGCCCACACTCGTGTGCGGCAACCGCAGCTGCGGCAGCATTACGCTGGTTGTAAACCGACTCACTTAAATTTACCGTTTTATTCACTGGATTGTAATGATCTGTCAATTGACCAGGTGTCGAAATAACGCGTACATCTCTGATACCATTATCTGCTAACATCTTCTCAGCAATTTCAGCACCCGACATTCCGTTTTGCAAATGTAATTTCGAATATTGGTCAAATTTACTTTTTAGTCTTGAACTAACTAACCAGCTAAAGAGCGTGATCGCACCTGCAAGAATTAAATAACCCATTCCCATATCTTTGTTTTTTTTAGTTTTGTTTGTTACAGTTGAAATAGCAAAATCTGAACCAAATTTATCTAATGCCAGTTTGGCATCCGTTAAATATTTCTAAATAAAAAAATCCCAAATGCAATTACTACAATTGGGATATAAGTTTATGAAATTTGAAGTTTTATCCAACCAAATTTATTATTTTTCCAGGAACTATAATCACTTTATTTGGAGTTCTCCCCTCTAATTGTTTTACTGTTCTTTCGTCTTTCATTACGATTTCTTCAATTTGTTCTTTGGTTAAATCCAAAGGTAAAGTAATTGTAAAACGCATTTTTCCGTTGAAGGAAACCGGATATTCTTTCTCGCTTTCCACTAAATATTTAGCCTCAAAAACTGGAAAAGGAACCAATGCAATCGAACCTTCATGACCTAGTATCGACCATAATTCCTCCGCAATATGTGGTGCATAAGGCGAAATCACTATCGCTAACGGTTCTAGAATCTCACGCGAGTGGCATTTTTGAGTAGACAATTCATTAACGCAAATCATGAATTGTGAAACTGAGGTATTGAAAGAGAAATTCTCAATATCATCAGCCACTTTCTTGATGGTTTTGTGCAAGGTTTTTAAGTTTTCTTTGGTTGGCGCCTCATCAGTGACCACGAAAGTTTCTTCTTCATAATACAAACGCCATAGTTTTTTCAAGAAACCAAATACACCCGAAATCCCTGCGGTATTCCAAGGTTTTGCTTGTTCCAAAGGTCCTAAAAACATTTCGTACAAACGCAACGTATCGGCTCCATATTCGGCACAAATATTATCCGGAGTTACAACGTTGTATTTCGATTTAGACATTTTCTCTACTTCGCGACCTACGATATATTTTCCGTTCTCGTCTAAAATGAATTCAGCATCTCTATAATCTTCTCTCCAAGACTTGAATCTTTCAATATCTAATTCATCAGATGAATTCACCATTGAAACATCAGCATGGATTGGCTGTACATTTTGTCCTTCGATTTTATTTTTAGAAACAAAAGTATTTGTACCTTCTACTCTATAAACAAAAGCACTTGTTCCCAAAATCATTCCCTGATTGATCAGTTTTTTGAATGGCTCTTCAGTTGGCGCAAAGCCTTTGTCTTTCAAGAATTTATTCCAAAAACGGGAGTACAATAAATGACCTGTTGCATGCTCGTTTCCGCCAATGTATAAATCTACCGATTCCCAATACGCCAAGGCTTCTTTGCTGGCAAATTCCTTCTCGTTCTGCGCATCCATATAACGCATCCAATAGAATGAGCTTCCGGCCCAACCTGGCATAGTATTCAATTCTAATGGAAATACAGTTTGATTATCAACTAAATCTGTATTTACAACTTTATTAGCTTTTGTATCCCAAGCCCATACCACAGCATTCCCTAATGGTGGTAAACCGTCTTCGGTAGGTAAATACTTTTCTACTTCGGGTAAAATGATTGGTAAATGTTGCGCATCAATCATTTGCGGCAAGCCATTTACATAATACACTGGAAAAGGCTCTCCCCAATAACGCTGACGCGAAAAAACAGCATCACGCAAACGGTAATTGATTTTTCCGAAACCTTGATTTAATTTTTCTAAAGCCTCAATTGCTTTATACGTTCCTTCCTTGTAGCCTAGTCCGTTCAAGAAATCAGAATCTACTAATTTGAACCCTTCCTTGGCGCCAAATGCAGCTTCGCTAATGTCCTTATCAAAAATATTTTTGATAGCAGGCATTCCTGCTTGTCCTTTAAAGAAATTAGTAAAAGCATAGTCACGCTCATCACCACAAGGTACTGCCATTACAGCTCCTGTTCCGTATCCTGCTAAAACATAATCACCTATCCAAACAGGAATAGGCTCTTTCGTAAAAGGATGCTCGGCATAGGCACCAGTGAAAACTCCTGATATGGTTTTTACATCGGCCATACGTTCTCTTTCAGATCGTTTGGATGTTTTTTCAATGTAGGTTTGCACCGCTTCCTTTTGGTCTGCAGTAGTAATTTGAGCGACCAACTCATGCTCTGGAGCCAAGGTCATAAACGTTACTCCAAAGATTGTATCAGGACGCGTTGTAAACACTGAAATATTTTCTTGATGTCCGTTGACTTTAAACGAAACCATGGCACCAACACTTTTTCCTATCCAATTGCGCTGACTTTCTTTAATGCTTTCGCTCCAATCAATATCATTTAGTCCTTGCAACAATCGCTCAGCATAAGCCGAAATACGCATGCTC
>CAXBGV010000133.1:0-7756 GCA_963975235.1 uncultured Flavobacterium sp.
CAACTGATTATGTAGGTCATTTAATGGGGCCAAGGTCTATGGAGCTTCAAGATACTTACTTGAGATTGGACCAGACAATAGCTGAATTTTTGAACTACTTAGATAAAACTGTTGGTAAAGATAATTATCTATTGTTTTTGACTGCAGATCATGCTGGAGCAGAAAATGTTTCTTACTTGAAAGATAATAAGTACAATGTAAACAGTATTAATCCAAAAGATATTAGAGCTAACTTGAAGGATTTTAGTATGAAAACGTTTGGTGCTGATGTGGTATTAAACTATTCTAGTTTTAATTTATTTTTTAATAAAGAAGTGATAAAAGCTAAAAATCTTGATTTGGCTGTAGTGAAAGCTAGTTTTAAGTCTTATTTGATGACTCAAGATTATGTAAAAAGAGTATATACCGAGGAAGAAGTACTGAATTCTACAGGAAATGATTATTTCTTGAATTTTATAGCCAAAGGATATGATGTTACTCAAAATGGAGATTTAATTATTTTAGATAAACCAGGTTATATCGAATATCAAGGCACAGGTACTTCACACGGAACGACCTATACTTATGATACTCATGTTCCTGCTATTTTTTACGGATGGCATATTAAAAAAGGAGAGTCTTATGCTAAAAAGGCAATTACTGAGATAGCGCCAACGATTGCTCAAAAAATTAAAGTTTCTTTTCCAAACGGTACAGAAGCTCAAGTATTAGAAGAAATCTTAATAGATTAATTATTTTAAGTAAAGAAAAAAAGGTGTATTTTTTAAATACACCTTTTTTATTATTTATACCGTAGCGGTTGCGGGTAGTGGAATTTGATTTTTAAGCAAGTCTTCAAAAGTTTCGTGCGCTCTAATTAAATGACCTTCACCATTCATCCACAATACTTCTGCTGGTTTGTATCTTGAATTGTAGTTCGAAGCCATAGAATAGCAATAGGCTCCTGCGTTTCTAAAACTTAAAATATCTCCTTCTTTTATTTCTTGAATTCTTCTGTTATTTGCAAATGTATCCGTTTCACATATGTATCCCACAACTGAGTAGAAACGTTCTTTCCCTTTAGGGTTTGAAATATTATCAATATGGTGTTGAGAGCCGTATAACATGGGACGGATTAAGTGATTAAAACCACTATCTACGCCTGCAAATACAGTTGAAGTTGTTTGTTTTATTACATTTACTTTAACCAAGAATGATCCTGCTTCGCTTACCAAAAATTTACCTGGTTCGAATATTAAGGTCAAGTCTTTACCATACTCTACGCAGAATGCGTTGAATCGTTTTGATAGTTTCTTACCTAACTCTTCGATATCTGTTTCGATATCATCTTTTTTGTAAGGTACTTTGAATCCGCTTCCGAAGTCTAGGAATTCTAAGTTTTTAAAATTTCTCGCTGCATCAAATAAAATTTCTGCTGCATACAAGAATACTTCAATATCAAGAATGTCAGATCCTGTGTGCATGTGGATACCAACGATGTTCATTTTAGTATTTTCAACGATACGAACAAGGTGCGGTAGTTGGTGAATGGATATTCCAAACTTACTATCGATATGTCCTACTGATATGTTGGTGTTACCACCAGCCATAACGTGTGGATTGATACGTATACATACGGGAACATGTGGGTGTTTTGTACCAAATTGTTCTAGTATAGAAAGGTTATCGATATTGATTTGAACTCCCATTGCGTGTACCTCTTCAATTTCTTCTAGAGATACGCCATTAGGTGTGTAAAATATTTTTTCTGGATCATATCCTGCATGTAGTCCCAATTGTACTTCTTGAATGGATACGGTATCTAACCCTGAACCCATTTCTTTAAGCAATTGTAGGATTGCCACATTTGATAATGCTTTCATAGCGTAATTGATACGCAACTTCTCTACCTTAGAAAATGCTTTGGTTAATCGGTTGTATTGCGATTGTATTTTTTCGGCATCATAAACATATAATGGACTGCCAAATTGTTCTGCTAGTTGTAGAAGGTCTTTTGATTGCATTGTTATTATTTTTTGACAAATTTATTACACTTTAGTTGTTCTCACAAGCAAAAGCATGATTTCTAACAAAATGTAACAATAAGTTACAAATTAAACATTAGGTTGATTTTAATGCTTTTTATTGGGTGAGGGATGGCAGCGGATAGCCCACAGTCCCGTTTTTTAGGGACGAGGACTTGTAGCGTCCCGATAGCTATCGGGAGCCCGACCATGCAAGAACGATAGTGGTTGCATGGGCACCCCCAAAAACAAAAATGACTGTCTAATTGTAAAGTTAAACAGTCATCATTGCTACTTATTTTTATCTAAAGAGTTGGTAAGTCACCTGTGCCTTTAGTTGGTAGGTTAGTCGACCCCATTAGAAATAGATCGACTTCGCGGGCCGCTTCTCTTCCTTCGGATATTGCCCAAACGATTAACGACTGTCCTCTTCTCATATCACCAGCGGTAAATATGTGCGGAACATTAGTTTGGTAATTTGTTGCTTTATAATTACTTCTTGCATCAAGATTTAAGCCTAATTGGTCACTTAATGTTTTTTCTGGTCCAGTAAAACCAAGTGCTAACAAGGCAAGATCGCAAGGCCAAATTTTTTCGGATCCTTCTTTTTCTACTAATTCAGGTCGGTTTCCTGCGGTCATTTTCCAGGCTACTTCTACCGTTTTCAGGCCTACCAATTCACCTTTATCGTTAGCTATAAACTCTTTTGTGTTGATGAGCCAGTTTCGTTCGCAACCCTCTTCGTGCGATGAAGATGTTTTAAGTTGCAATGGCCAGTAGGGCCAAGGTGTGCTTTCGCTGCGCCCTACAGGTGGCTTAGGCATTATTTCAAAATTAGTAACTGATTTCGCACCGTGACGATTTGAAGTTCCGATACAATCAGATCCAGTGTCACCACCTCCAATAACGATTACGTCTTTTCCTGTAGCTTTTATTTGATCTGTAATGGTTTCGCCATATAAAACTTTAGTTTGCTGGCTCAAGAAATCCATTGCTTGCACTACGCCTTTAGTTTCGATTCCTTTTGTAGGTAAGCTTCTTCTCTCGGTAGAGCCACCGCATAATACCACGGAGTCAAATTGATTTAGTTGTTCAATGGAGTAATTTACTCCTACATTCACATTGGTTTTGAAAATGATTCCTTCGGCTTCTAGTATAGCTACACGTCTATCGATGATTCCTTTTTCTAACTTAAAATTCGGAATTCCGTAGCGTAATAAACCACCTATTGCATTGTCTCTTTCAAAAACGGTAACGGTATGTCCCGCTCGGTTAAGTTGTTGTGCAGCTGCTAATCCGGCTGGTCCAGAACCAATGACTGCTACTGTTTTACCTGTACGTTGCACGGGAGGCTGCGGTTTAATCCATCCCTCAGCAAAACCTCTTTCGATAATATTTTTTTCAATATTTTCGATAGCTACAGGTTCTTTTATAATTCCCAGTACACATGATTTCTCGCAGGGTGCAGGGCATAAGCGACCGGTGAACTCCGGAAAGTTATTGGTAGATTGCAAAATGGCTAATGCATTCTCCCATTCCTCCTGATGTACCATATCGTTAAAATCGGGTATTAAATTCCCTAAAGGACATGAGCTGTGGCAAAACGGGATTCCGCAATCCATACATCTTGATCCTTGTTCTTTAATTTCATCTTTTGCTAAAGGAATGGTAAACTCATTATAGTTTGAAACCCTTTCCTGAACTGCTATATTATCTTCGTTTATTCTATCGTATTCTTTAAATCCACCTATCTTTCCCATGACTATGCTATTAGTTCTTCAATTTTCTTTTCGTCTGCTAATCGTTGCAATGCGATTTTATAATCTCTTGGCATTACCTTGATAAAATGTTTTTGTTGGTTTTCCCAATCTTCCAAAATGCGTTTTGCTAATGGACTGCTGGTGTACAAAGAGTGATTTTTGATCAATCTTCTTAGATGTACAATGTCTTCTGACTCTAGTGTTTCTAAAGCCACCATTTCCATGTTACATAATCCATTTTCGAATTGTTTCTTTTCGTCAAAAACATAAGCAATACCTCCGCTCATTCCAGCTGCAAAGTTTCGTCCTGTTTTTCCAAGTACTACTACAGTTCCGCCAGTCATGTACTCACATCCGTGATCTCCAATTCCTTCAACAACTGCTGTTGCACCAGAGTTACGTACACAAAAACGTTCCCCCGCAATTCCGTTAATATAAGCCTCACCTGTGATGGCACCATACAATGCGACGTTACCAATTATGATATTATCTTCTGGTTTAAAAGTAGCGGTTGGAGGTACTTTTATAATTAGCTTTCCTCCTGATAATCCTTTACCTAAATAGTCATTGCAGTTACCATGAATTTTGAATGATAAACCATTAGTGGCAAAAGCGCCAAAACTTTGACCTGCCGAACCTTCAAAATCAACTAAAATAGTGTCCTCAGGCAAACCTTGCGCTCCGTAAATTTTAGAAATCTCGTTACTTAAAATAGCACCTACAGATCGATCTGTATTTTTAATTTGAAAAGTAACTCTTGTTTTCTCTTTTCTGTAGATTGACGGAATCGCTTCCTTGATAATTTGGAAATCAAGAACGTTTTCTAATCCATGATCTTGAGTGGTTGTATTGTGATTAGGTACTGTTTTAGCTTTTTCAGGTTTGTATAAGATAGTTGATAAGTCTAAACCGCTAGCTTTATAATGCTTAATCGCTTTATTAACATTCAGTTTTTGTGATTGTCCTACCATTTCTTTCAATGTTCTAAACCCTAATGAAGCCATGATTTCTCTCAGTTCTTCGGCAATGAAATACATAAAGTTAATAATGTGTTCCGGTGTTCCTTTGAAATTTTTTCGTAATTCAGGGTCTTGCGTTGCAATACCTACTGGGCAGGTATTTAAATGACAAGCGCGCATCATGATACAACCCGAAGCAACTAGTGGTGCTGTTGCAAAACCAAATTCTTCCGCACCAAGTAAGGCTGCAATGGCAACGTCACGGCCTGTTTTTAACTGACCATCACATTCTAAAACAACGCGACTTCGTAAATCATTTAGTATTAAGGTTTGTTGTGCTTCTGCAAGGCCTAGTTCCCAAGGAATACCAGTGTGTTGTAAAGAGGTTAACGGTGCAGCACCTGTACCTCCATCAAAACCAGATATTAAAATCACATCGGCTTTTGCTTTTGCAACTCCAGCAGCGATGGTTCCCACACCAACTTCAGAAACTAATTTTACGTTTACTCGAGCTTCGCGATTCGCATTTTTCAAGTCGAATATCAGTTGCGATAAATCTTCAATAGAATAAATATCGTGGTGTGGCGGTGGCGAAATTAAACCAACATATGGTGTTGAGTTTCGTACCTCTGCAATCCATGGTACTACTTTTTCTCCTGGTAGTTGTCCTCCTTCACCTGGCTTAGCGCCTTGTGCCATTTTTATTTGAATTTCTTTTGCGCTAGTCAAATAGTTGATCGAAACACCAAAACGTCCAGAAGCCACTTGTTTGATAGCACTATTTTTAGAGTCTCCATTAACTTCTTTTTGGAAACGTTTTGGATCTTCTCCTCCTTCGCCAGAGTTGCTTTTTCCACCAATTCTGTTCATGGCAATCGCAAGATTTTCGTGAGCTTCTTGGCTGATTGATCCATAAGACATCGCTCCAGTTTTAAACTTTTTTACGATTTCTGTCCACGGTTCTACTTCATCAATTGAAATGGGATCCAAGTTATTGAACTCAAAAAGTCCTCTAATTGTCATCAATTTTTCACTTTGGTCATTGACCATATTAGAGTATTCCTTGTAGCTCTCAGGACTGTTTAGGCGAACTGCTTGTTGTAACTTAGCAATAGTAGTTGGATTGAACATGTGTTTTTCGCCTGTTCGTCTCCATCTGTAAATCCCTCCAATTTCTAGTGATAATAAGCTAGCCACTTTAGAATTTGGAAATGCTTTTTGATACCTTTTTTTGATTTCTTTTTCAATTTCAGTCAAACCAATTCCCTCAATACGAGAAGGAGTGTAAGGGAAATATTTAGTTGAAAAAGTTTTATTTAATCCTAAAATCTCGAATATCTGTGCTGCACGATAGGAGTGTAGTGTCGAGATTCCAATTTTATTCATGATTTTTAAAATACCTTTCGCTATTGCTTTGTTGTAGTTCGCAATGGCATAGTCAGGATCAATATTAGTGATGTGTCCTGAGGCCACTTGTTCTCTAATTATTTCGTTAACTAAGTAAGGGTTTATGGCACTTGCTCCGTATCCAAAAAGTAAAGCGAAGTGATGTGGCTCGCGGGGTTCAGCAGATTCAATTATGATTCCGAATTTAGAGCGAACCTTTAAAATGTTTAAAGAGTGGTGAACGTAGGAACACGCTAATAACATTGGTATTGGTGCCATACTTTCACTGACACCTCTGTCTGAAAGGATAATAATATTGTGTCCTTCTGAAACTGCTTTAAACGTAGCTTGAACACACTTTTCTAGTGCTCTTTCTAATCCATTTACTCCTTTGTCAATTTTATAAAGTGTTGATATCGTTGCTGCTTTAAAATCAGGATGATCGATATAACGTATTTTATCTAAATCTTCTTTAGAGATTACTGGATTTTGAATTTTTAGTTTTTTACATTGCTTTGATTCAATTTCGAAAATATTAAAATCACCACCAATTGCAAGACTAATATCAGTTATTATTTCTTCACGAATTCCATCTAGTGGTGGGTTGGTAACTTGAGCAAATAATTGCTTAAAGTAGTTGTAAAGTAGTTGTGGTTGGTCCGATAATATAGCTAAGGGAGTATCGTTACCCATCGAACTAATTGCCTCAGCACCTTTTGAACCCATTGGAGTAATGATCGTTTTAAGATCTTCGATGGTATAACCAAAGAGGCGTAAGCGAGTTTCGTAATCCAGGTTTTCGGTTGGTGTAGTATTATTGGTGTACGGAATTTTAGCTAATTGTAGCAAGTTGTCATTTAACCATTGTCTGTAAGGACGTTTGGTTACAATAGCATTTTTGATTTCATCGTCTTCGATGATACGACCTTCATTCATGTCAACAAGGAACATTTTCCCAGGCTCCAAACGACCGTGCTGAATTACATCTACAGGATCTACATCAAGTACACCTATCTCTGAGGACATAATTACAAATCCGCTTTTAGTTAATGTGTATCGTGAAGGGCGTAAACCATTTCTATCCAGTAATGCCCCAATTACGTTTCCATCTGTAAAAGGAATAGAAGCGGGACCATCCCATGGTTCCATAATACAGGAATTGAACTCATAAAACGCTTTTTTGTCATCTGACATGGTTTGGTGTTTTTCCCAAGCTTCAGGAACTACCATCATCATGGCCTCAGGTAAAGACCTTCCTGTCATTAAAAGTAGTTCGATAACCATATCCATCGATGCTGAATCTGATTTTCCTTCTAAAATAATTGGGAATAGCTTTTTTATATCATCACCAAATACCTCGCTTTGCATTAACTCTTCACGAGCACGCATTCTGCTAATGTTTCCACGCAAGGTATTGATCTCTCCATTGTGGCACATGTATCGAAATGGCTGTGCTAATTCCCAAGAAGGAAAGGTGTTGGTAGAAAAACGTTGGTGTACTAGTGCAAGCCTAGTCACTAAATCAGTATCGGTCAAGTCAGTATAATACCTACTGATGTCCTCAGGCATTAATAGTCCTTTATATATTATGGTTGTTGTAGAGAGACTTGAGAAATAGAATCTATGACTTTCTGATATTTTTGAATTG
>CAXBGV010000134.1:0-7719 GCA_963975235.1 uncultured Flavobacterium sp.
TGTTCCAGATACTGTTTGTGCTATTGGCGCACTTACTGTAATTGTTGCAGTGCTAGAATTAATAGCAGCACAAGTACCACTTTTGACTACTGCTCTATAAGTAGTAGTAGCCGTTAAATTAGCAGCAGTTAAAGATGTTGTTGTATTGGCAATAGTTGTTGTAGTTGTAAATCCATTAGTTGAAGATTCCCAACGAACAACTGTTCCTATGTTTCCAGAAAGAGTAAGAGTAGTGCTATTAGTTCCAGTACAAACTGTTGCACTTCCTGCGATACTTCCTCCAACTGATGCTGGATCAACAATAATAGTTCCTGTAGCATTCACTGTTCCACAACCACCTGTTAATGGAATACTATAGTTGAATGTTCCCGAAGCTGTTGGAGTACCGCTAATAGTAATTGTATTTGCAGACCAAACTGCTTTTATTCCTGCTGGTAATCCATTTGCTCCAGCAGTATTATTATTTGAAATTCCTGTTGCTCCAGTAGTTGTATGTGTAATATTCGTTAAAACGGTATTGATACACAACGTTGGCGTTGATGATGCTGCTGTGACCGTATTGTTTGGAGTAACAGTTACCGTTCCAGAAATGGTTGCGGCTGTACAAGGTGCCGTATGTCCCGAAGTTGTTATCGTGTAAGTTCCTAAAGCAGTAGGAGTACCACTAATAGTTACTGTTTTATTTGTTGTATCTACCATAGAAGTCAACCCAGCAGGCAAACTACTTACAATAGCATTGGTTGCGCTTCCGCCAAAGGTATAAACGGTAGAGGTAATTGCAGTACCAGTGCATACGGTTTGATTTTGAGTTGCTGCAGCAGAAGTACGTGAAATAGTAGATGCAGTATTTACTGTTACAACAACAGCGGTTCTTGTACTTTCGCAATTATTTACAGTTTGCGAGGCATAATAAGTTCTGCTTGACAGTGTAGCGGTCGCTGCTAAAGCAGTTCCTCCCGTAGCAGCTGTGTACCATTTTATCGCTGTACCGGTAGCAACAAGGTCAGAAACGGTGTTAGTATCTGAGGAACAAAAACTTTGTGCAGATGCAGTAGGTGCTTCTGGTGAATAATTCATTGTTATTGTCGCTGCATTTGACGTTAACGATGTGGTATCATTTACAGTGTAGGTTATCGCCGTAGGACTCCCTTTGAAAGCTGCTAAAGGTGTAAATGTAACTACACCTAAATTATTTACAGTCCAAGTTCCTTGACCTGCAACCACAAACGTTGTTTGTCTTCCTGCAACGTTTTGGTTTAAATCGACAGTAGCAACATTTAAGTTATTGTTTACATCGGTATCATTTGTAGTTACGTTGATTGAACCATTTGTACCAACAGCTACACAATTTACAACATCGTTGTTCGCTCTTGGGGCTCTTGGTACATTGAATACTACACCACCAAACCCAATAGAACTCTGTCTAGGGCTCGCATTACCACTATTGTTACCTAGCCTAAAAGTTGTGCTTGTGACATTTACTAAGTTAACTTTGGCTATATAATTGTTTTCAGTTAAACTAATGGTGTTTACTGAATTAGCTGGACCTTGAAATCTTGTAAAGGCACCATTTTGTGATACCGTTATGGCAGTAGTAGTTTCTAAGTCGTAACTTCCAGTACTTGGTATTACAATGTCAAAAAACTCGGATCCATCTAAATCGGCTACTTCAAGAATAAACGAATCGAGAGAAATGGGTTTAGGTTGCAACGGATAAGAACCTCCCTCGTAAAAATCAAATTTAAATTCAACATAACCACCGTTGAATTGAAAATTTCTAATCTCTGGCTGGAAACGATCTGGTAAATTTCCGTTTGTAGCACTGTCAAAAGTATCTAATCTAGCATTAACGATTGCAGTAATTGTAACTACAGCATCAACACTAACTCCACCAGCTGTAGTTACATTACTGTACATGTAAACTGCTCCTTGCTGAAGATCTGTTCCGGAAATTAAAACTGGATTATTAAAAACAGGAGTTTGCGCAAATGAATTTGCAAATGAAAAAAGTAATGTTAGTAATAAAACGAATTTAATAAAAACGTTCTTTTTAGTAACTTTCGTGTTGGAGTAATTTTTTTTCATAAATGATATTCTTATTGCTCTAGCGTTTCAAAGCCAGTATATTATTTGGTTTTCGTTAAGTTTACTATTTATTGCAGTACAATTGCGATGTTGTATTTTTATAAATAATAAACTAGAGTTCAAGCTTTTTGAGCTTTATATATTTTGCGAAACTATTTTATCTTTCTTTTAAGTACCTTCACGTACGTAAATTTGGTTGCAATAGTTTCAAACTTTTTATTCTTAATAATTTTGAAAAAAAAAACTACATCATTTTGTACTTTTTGCTTTCTTGATTAGCTATTTTTCAGCTGCTTTACGTTTTATAAACACCTTTACGTATAACTTAACAAAAATAATGTAAAGTTCAATTTTAACATATTTTCTTCTGTAACTAACCTAAATAATCGTTAAAAAGCCCTTTTCTCGCATCTTAAGTGTCTTTTATATTCTTATCTTTTGAAGGAGATTACTTTCTGCTTACCAAAAGGTACTGTATTTTCCTAATCAAATTTAGCTCATATATTTTATCTGAGCAATAAAAAAGCCGATAAAATGCAAAAAACATCGATAAAGTACGTTAAAATAAATATTTACCTACAAAAGTTTAGGGTAAATATTACTTAAAGTTATTCTTGTTAAGTTTTTCATAAAAAAAGCTTAACAGCCTGAATATAAAACCTTAGGGTGTCTTGATTGAAAATATTGAAAATATATTTTTATTTATTAGATTTTTGTTTTGTAATTTGGTTGTTATTACCCTTTGTCTGATAAAATTTAAAAGCTTTAGTTATGAAAAATTTAATTTTAATTCGTCATGCCAAGTCAAACTGGGATAGTCCCGCAAGAGATATGGAAAGGCCTTTAGAGCAAAGAGGAGTACAGGATGCGCATTTAATATCATTGTACCTTCATGATATTTTACCTAAAACGTATTTGATGTTTTGCAGCACGGCGAAAAGAGCTACTGACACGGCTTTGATTTTTGCTCAAAATCTAAATTTCCCTATCGATAGTATTTTGTTTTCAGATGATTTTTACACATTTTACGCTATCGAGCTTGAAAAAGTCATAAAATCTTTTGATGCTGCTACCGAAAGTGTGATTCTTTTTGGTCATAATGCCGCAATTACAAATTTTGTTAATAAATTTGGACATATTTCTATTGACAATGTACCAACATGCGGATTTGTATCGATTTCCTTTGATACCAATTGCTGGTCTAAAATTCGAAACGGAAAAACAAATAAAATAATAATACCAAAAGACTTAAAATAATTACCCCAGTGTCACAAAAAAAATATATTGATAGAGAAAAAAGTTGGTTGGCTTTTAATGCAAGAGTGCTGCAAGAAGCTGCGGATGATTCGGTACCACTTTTAGATAGACTACGTTTTTTAGGAATATTTTCAAATAATTTAGACGAATTTTTTAGAGTACGTTTTGCAGCGATTCGAAGACTTAGTTTGTCAGGAAAAACAGGTGAAAAAATACTTGGCGGAATCACGGCTCAACAATCTGTAAAGGATATAACCGAGATTGTAATTCAACATCAAACAGAGAGTTTATTGATCTTGAAAGAAATCGAAAATAAGCTAGAAACCGAGAATATTTTTATCATAAATGAGAATGAAATTTCGCAAGAGCAAGAGGTTTTTTTGAAAGATTTTTTTATTCAAAAATTAAGTCCTGAACTTGTAACAATTATCTTAAATGATCTAGCAGAATTTCCGTTACTGCGCGACAACATTGGTTATTTGGCTGTTAAATTAGTCATGAAAAAAAATGCTGAAGTGCGTTATGCCATTATTGAAATACCAAAAACAATGAATCGTTTTGTGGTGCTGCCATCGTCAGATCACAACCAATACGTCATCCTGATTGATGATGTAATTAGACATAATCTTGAAGGTATTTTTAATATTTTTGACTACGAAAGTGTCTCTGCACATATGATTAAAATTAGTAGAGATGCGCAGTTAGATATTGATAGTGATTTAAGTAAAAGTATGCTAGAAAAAATTTCGACAAGTGTAAAAGAAAGACGAGTGGGAGAGCCGGTACGTTTTATTTACGATCAATTAATCGAAGCAGATACCTTATCTTTCTTTCTTGATAAAATGAAAATTGTATCGACAGATAGTATTATTCCTGGCGGAAGATACCATAATCGACGGGATTATATGGACTTTCCTAGTTTAGGCAGGTACGATTTGTTATACAAAAAAAATATTTCTTTACCTGTTCCCGGCTTAGATTTAGAGGGTAGTATTTTAGAAAAAATCAGCAAAAAAGACTACTTGCTTAATGCTCCTTATCAATCTTTTTCCTACTTAACTAAGTTTTTAAGGGAGGCTGCTTTAGACCCAAAAGTGAGTTCGATAAGTATAACGCTTTACCGCTTAGCAAAAAATTCTCAAATTGTAAGTTCGCTCATTAATGCTGCAAAAAACGGAAAAAAAGTAACCGTACAGATAGAGTTACAAGCCCGATTTGATGAGGCCTCAAATATTTCCTATGCTGAGCAAATGCAAACTGAGGGTATAAACTTAATTTTTGGTATTAAAGGTCTAAAGGTTCATAGCAAAATGTGTGTTATTGAGCGAAATGAGGATGGTAAAACCAAGAGATATGGTTTTATCTCAACTGGAAATTTTAACGAAGCAACAGCAAAAATTTATACAGATGTAACGCTTTTTACAAGTCACCAACAGATTCTAAAAGATATTACTAAGATTTTTGAGTTTTTTAATATCAATTACAGAGTGCATCGCTATAAACATCTAATTGTTTCGCCACATTATACGCGTTCTCGTTTTTACAAATTGATTGATCGAGAAATTTTGCACGCTTTAGCAGGTAGAAAAGCATATATTAAATTAAAAATGAATAGTTTGTCTGATTTTGGTATGATCGATAAATTATATGAAGCAAGCAATGCAGGTGTGAAGATTCAGTTAGAGGTTCGAGGAATATGTTCTTTGATTCCTGGCGTGAAAGGAATGAGTGCAAATATTGAGGCAATAAGTATTGTTGATAATTATTTAGAGCATTCGAGAATTTACATTTTCGGTAACGGTGGTCAGACAGAAGTTTTTATTTCTTCGGCCGATTTTATGACGCGAAACCTTGATGGTAGAGTCGAAGTCACCTGTCCTATTTATGACCAAGAGATCAAAAAAGAACTTATTGATAACTTCGATTTAGGTTGGAAAGGTAATGTAAAGGCCCGCTATCATTCTGCAGATCTTGATAATAAATATAGAGATGGAAACGGAGATCCGGTATTTAGAGCACAGCTAGAAACGTATAAATACTATCAGGAAAAAATGAATATTTCGCATGATGACCTAATTTAAACGGCATTAAATACAAAGAAAACGATGCTTAGTACTGGTCAAAAAAGACAATTATGATTAAAATTAAAAAATATGCTGCTATCGATATAGGATCGAACGCTATGAGACTATTGGTCGTGAATATCGTGGAGCAAGAAGGTAAAGAAACTCAATTTAATAAAAGTTCCCTTGTACGAGTTCCTATCAGGCTTGGGCAAGATGCGTTTACGGTAGGTGAGATTTCAGCTGAAAATATTGATAGGATGTGTGATGCAATGACCGCTTTTAATTTATTAATGAAGGTTCACAAAGTGCAAGATTATCGAGCTTTTGCTACATCGGCTATGCGTGAAGCCTATAATGGTAAGGAAGTAGTCGAGTTGATTCAAGAAAAGGCCAATATTAAAATTGAAATAATTGATGGTAAAAAAGAGGCAGCCATTATAGCTTCTACAGATTTAAATCATTTGTTGAAATTAGATCACACTTATCTTTTTGTTGATGTTGGTGGTGGTAGTACTGAATTTACATTGTTTTCGAATGGTAAGTTAGTAAACTCTAGATCATTTAAGGCAGGGACGGTGCGCTTGCTTAATAACATGGTTTGCGATGTTGTTTGGGAAGAAATTGAAAAATGGATAAGAGTAAATACAGCCGATTACGAAGAAATATCTATTATTGGTTCTGGTGGGAATATCAATAAACTATTTAAAATGTCGGGGAAATTGCAGGAAAAGCCACTTTCCTATATTTACGTCAACTCGCAGTATGCTTTTTTGAACTCGTTGTCATACGAACAAAGAATTTCTGAGTTGGGTTTGAATCCCGATCGTGCAGACGTTATTATTCCTGCGGTTCGTATTTACTTGAATGCGATGAAGTGGAGTGGAGCAAGGCAGATTTATGTACCAAAAATTGGTTTATCTGATGGTATCGTCAAAGCAATGTACTTTGGGAAAATATAATTTTATTTACTTTTATACAAGTACTATAAGTTTCTTTTATTAGGCATTTAAATCTAATCCAAACGTTGTGCGAAGTAGCTCAATATTTGGATTTAGTTCATGCAAGCGGTTGTATCTATCTTGGTCATTAAAACTCTTTCTGTTTGTGATTGTCTCGTTTACAATGACCTTGACTGTTATATTGTGATTATGTAAATGACCTCGCAAATAACCTAAAAGGCCATTCATTTCTTTTTCAAAATCTAACTTGGAACCTTCATTAGGTAACTCAATGCTTATGGATGTTCCCTCTAGTACGGGATCATTTATAAGTAGTAAGGATTCCATGATTTTAAAACCTTTGTCACCTAATCTTTTGGCATATTTTGTCCAGTGAAGAAGCATTTCTGTTTCGGTAAAAGCTTCAGTTGGGAGGTGAGTGGTTTCTTTGACAATTGTTTTGCTGCTTTCCTCTAAGGCCTTTTTCGCTCTAATGCTCGATAAGGACAAAGCAGAGTATTTTGGGCTATTGTCTACCGGTAATGCAACCTTTGGAACAGCTTTTTCTTCAGTCTTATTGTCTGCTGTTTGCTCGTTTGTCTTGTGCAAAACACGCACAGTAGTATCTTGCACTACAGGCTTGATTTCACTAACGATAGAATAATCTTTTTTTCTAAAGTGTGTTGGTGGAATTATAAAGGACTCAACTTTTTTTTTTTCTCCATCATAGTTGATAGAGGCAAGTTGCATTAAGCAAAGTTCTACGAGTAAACGTTGATTTTGACTCAGTTTATACTTTAAATCACAATCGTTTGCTATTGCTATTCCTTTCAGAAGAAACTCTTGACTGCTTTTTTGAGCTTGCAGCCCGTACATTTTTTGAGCTTGTTCACCAACTTCTAATAAACTTAAGGTAGCAGGAGTTTTACTCACTAATAGGTCTCTAAAATGAGATGCTAATCCAGAAACAAAGTGATGTGCGTCAAATCCCTTAGCTAATATATCATTGAAAGATAATAGTAAATCTGGTATTTTATTTTCTAAGATAAAGTCAGTAACGTTAATGTACGTTTCGTAATCCAGTACATTTAAGTTCTCTGTAACTGCTTGGCGTGTTAAGTTTTTTCCGCAATAAGAAACAACTCTATCAAAAATTGATAAAGCATCACGCATCGCGCCATCTGCTTTTTGAGCAATAATATGAAGCGCATCGTCCTCAAACTCTATTCCTTGATTCAAAGCAACTTCAGCAAGATGTTCTTTTGCATCTTTTACTGTAATTCTTTTAAAATCAAATATTTGACAACGAGACAAAATAGTTGGAATAATTTTGTGCTTCTCTGTAGTTGCAAGTATAAATATGGCATGCTTAG
>CAXBGV010000135.1:0-7717 GCA_963975235.1 uncultured Flavobacterium sp.
AAGTAGAAAGTACAGTTCAAAGTAGACTTTCTATTCCACGTTTTGGGTCCGTTCAAAAAACAGAGAGTTTAAACGTAGCAATGGCCACGAGTATCATTTTAAGTGAGTTTAAAAGAAACTTTTTATAAATAAAAAAGACCTAAATCGTTTAGTGAAAAGTAAAATTGATAAGTATAGCTCTCGATTTTAATGATTGGATATTTCCAGTCCAAGGGCTATTAGGGTCTTTATCGCGAATTAGTTCATCATTGATACCAAAAAGTCCGCGGATAGAGGGCGAAAATATAAAGTATTCCGAAAAAATATCGACACCAAGCCCTAATTCGTAATTGGTAGTCCACGGCTTAACACGAAATCTTTGCTCCGCATTGTCGTCTATAGATTTAGAATTACTTGATAAGTTTAACGTAGCAGATAAACCACCTAGTAAGTATGGCCTAACGTTGCCCGTACGTAATGATGAGAATTTTAATAATAAAGGAAAGTGTATGTAAGTACTATTTACTTCTCTAATAGCATCTATTGGTCTACTAAAAGTAGCATAATTTAAGTCACGTTTTGTGTAGTACAGTCCAGGTTCAAAACGTAAATTAATATACTCTTGAAGCTTTAGGTCTCCTACGATTCCAACATTAAATCCTGTCGTTTTTTTTACCTGAATATCCGGTCCTACGGTGTTGTAATCTATTTTGAAATCAAAAGAGTTAAATCCAAGGTAGTATCCAAAATACACTTTTTGTTTTTGGAAGTTTTCTAAATTAATCAATGGGTCTCTACTGAACATACCTTTCGTTTGGCTAAAAGCGAAGCTAGACAGTAATAGAACGATAAGGACTGCTGTTTTTTTCATGCTAAAGTACCCTTTATTTATTTTTTTGAAGCTACATATATAGTTGCGACACCAAGAGTTTGTGGCATAGCTACAACATCTATAAACCCAACTTTTCTTAAAATATTGTTCAAGGCTTCTCCGTAAGGAAATGCAGCTGCAGATTCAGACAAGTATCCATACGCCTCATTGTCTTTTGAAAACAGCTTCCCTATAAGAGGTAGGATGTTTTTGCTATAAAAGTTATAACCTTGTTTATACGGTGTTTTGTCTGGTACAGAAGTTTCAAGTATTACAAAAACACCTCCTGGTTTTAGTACTCTAAGGATTTCGGCTAATCCTTTTTCAAGTGTTTCAAAATTTCGAACTCCAAAAGCAACTGTAATAGCGTCAAAATAATGGTCATCAAATGGCATGTTTTCAGAGTCTCCTAAGACCATTTCGATCGTTTTAGACAACTGTTTTTCAGCTATTTTTTTGACACCTACTTCGAGCATTCCTGCTGATATATCTAGTCCAATTATTTGTTTAGCCTTAGTTTTAGCCATTAAAATTGCTAAGTCTCCTGTACCTGTAGCGATATCTAAGATAGTATCTGGTTTGGCGTCTTGAACTATTTTTAGTACTTTTTTTCGCCATTTTATATCGATACCAAAAGAAATTACGCGATTTAAATTATCGTAATTTCCGGAAATGTTATCAAACATTTGAGCAACTTGTTCTTTTTTGCCTAGTCCTGAGTCTTTATATGGAGTAATATTTTGTGACATTGTATGATTTTTTACAAAGATAATATATTAGTCGCTACTTTTAGTCTAAAAGCATTCTTCTCTCTGTATCATCTTTTGTTTTTATCCTTTTGTTTCATCAAGAGTAGTTTAGAATAAAAAGTAAAAAATCACTAAAAGTGGGTATTGTGCGATTATGTATTTATATGCACTTTTACAAAAATAAAATTCAATGATTATTAGGGAATGGAAGACCCAAATCAAGTGGTTAGTTTTTGCGTTGCTTTTCTCACTTGTTCTTGTTTGCTGTTTTGAAGCTGCAGTTTTTGAAAGCTGTAGTATAAATTTAACGCGAAATACGTTCTTAGGATTAAATTTGTTTTTGGAAATTTTAATTTTCTTTGTCTTTAGTACCTTTGTGGTATTTGGTATTAAAGGCTTCTTTGAGATGTACTCTCAAAAATCGGCAAATGCTATCATCTTTATCTCGGGGATATTGTTAGCATTTGTTATCATCATTTTATGTTATCAAATACTGTTTCAGGAGTAGGTCCTGCTTCCCTAATTGAATTTATTTAAAAAAAGCACCCTTTCGAGGGTGCTTTTTTACTTTCTAAGATAGGTTTGATACGTATAATCAAATTGATGTTTGTCGTCTTTAAGATGTTTTTCAGCTAGCTCAAGTGTCCATTTTTCAGGCTCTATATTTGGGAAAAAAGCATCCGCGTCAAATATATGGTGTACACGTGTGATTTCTATTTTATCTGCAAAAGGAAGTCCTAATTGGTATATTTCTCCTCCTCCAATAATAAAAATATCTTCCTCTTGTGGGCATGCCGCAATGGCTTCCTCCATACTATTAACCACGATGCATCCCTCATGAGCATATTCCTTAGATCTCGTTATAATTATATGTGTTCTGTTAGGTAATGGTCTAGGAAAGCTTTCAAAAGTTTTTCTTCCCATTATAATATGGTGTCCTGAAGTTAGGCTTTTGAATCTTTTAAAATCATTAGGTAAGTGCCAAACGAGCTCATTGTTTTTGCCTAGCGCATTGTTTTCTGCTGCGGCTGCGATCATTATAATCATTTGTGTTCTGGTGTTAGCTTTTATGTTCGTCCTCAATTTTTGCTTGTAATTCGGCAAGTTTCCTTTGTTGTAGCCCAATTAAGCGGTCTAGTTGCTCTCTTTCCCAATTTTTATTCATAAAACGGTCGGTTATAAAGACTTTTATAAAGTGCAAAATAAATACAAATAACCAAACTGTTATGATCCAGATATACCAGTTCGTTTCTGGACTGAAACTAAAAATTTTTGTTGAGATAAATAAAAATAAACTCGCTATGAAAAGTAGTACGAAATGAAAGTATAATCTCTTTTTTTGTTTTAACCTCTTACGAGCGTATTCATATAGTTCATGTTGATCTCTTTCCATTGGTTGTATTTTTAGATTATAAAGATAAAATATAATTGTGAAAGTCGCTAAGTGTAAGTTGTGGAATTTATTATGAAATCGTTTTCTTTTTTTAATTAAATATTTTTAATCGATATTTTTGAGAAATCCATTTATTTGTTTTGTGATTTATTAAATTCTCTCAAAAGTAAAACTGGGAAGTTGTAGATTAATAAATATTCTTTTTCTTTGTTGTATAAATCTATAAATTAAGTGATTATGGCAATTAAGAAGCAATTTGTGAAGACAAAACCGGTGTGCAAAGTAACTTTTTCTGTAGAGGCCAAAGAAGCGAAATCTGCTTCAGTGGTTGGAGATTTTAATAGTTGGAATCCTGAGGAAGGTATTTTAAACAAACTTAAAAATGGAACTTTCAAAGGGGTTTTTGACCTAGATAAAGATGCATCATACGAGTTTAAATATGTTATTGACGGTGCTTACATTAATGAAGCTGAGGCAGATGCATATAGATATAACGCTTTTGCAGGTGCAGATAACAGTGTTGTAGAAGTATAGTTGTACAAAGCTATACAGCTACACTTCCTTTGATTGCGTCATGTGGTTCGTATCCCACTAAGGTGAAATCTTCAAATTTAAAATCGAATAGATCCTTTATTGCTGTATTTAAGATCATTTGTGGTAGGGGCTTCGGGTTTCTTGAAAGCTGAAGTTCTAGCTGCTCAAAATGGTTGTTGTATATGTGTGCATCACCAAAGGTGTGAATGAACTCGCCGGGTTCGTAACCGCACACTTGTGCTATCATCATGGTTAGTAAGGCATAAGATGCAATGTTAAAAGGAACACCAAGAAAAATATCAGCGCTTCGCTGGTACAATTGGCAAGATAATTTCCCATCAGCAACATAAAATTGGAAAAAGGCGTGACAAGGAGGCAAAGCGGCCTTGTTGTTAGATACATTTTCCTCAAATGATTTAGTTGTATCCGGAAGAACAGATGGGTTCCATGCTGATACGATCATCCTACGGCTGTTAGGATTTGTTTTTAGCTCCTTTATTAGCTCTTGTATTTGGTCAATTTCCTCACTATTCCAGTTGCGCCATTGGTGTCCATAAACGGGTCCAAGATCTCCGTTTGAGTCTGCCCAAGCGTCCCAAATTTTAACACCATTTTCTTTAAGGTAACCAATATTAGTATCCCCTTTTAAGAACCAAAGTAACTCGTGAATAATAGATTTTAAGTGTAGCTTTTTTGTGGTTACCATGGGGAAACCTTCGCTTAAGTCAAATCGCATTTGGTATCCAAAAACACTTTTTGTTCCGGTTCCTGTGCGATCTCCTTTTTGGCATCCGTTTTCCATAACGTGCTGCACTAAATCTAAATATTGTTTCATCTTGAGGTTAGTTCTATTATTTGTAGTGGTTGCAAACCACTTTTCTTATGATTCTCTCTTGGAAATCTCGTCTCTTATTTGAGCTGCTTTTTCGTAGTCTTCCTGCGAAACTGCTTGTTCGAGTAGCTCGGTAAGTTCTTGTAAGCTGTGTTTCATATACATTCTATCAGTATGGTGGTTGTCTTCGTTACCAAAAGTTTCTGGATTGGAGAGAATGTCATCGATTTCTTGAGAGTCTGTATCGCTATCCTGATTGTTGGTTTTTAAGTAAATACCAGCCTTGTCAAGAATATTTTTATAAGTAAATATTGGTGCGCTAAAACGCAGCGCCAAAGCTATCGCATCAGAGGTGCGGGCGTCAATAATTTCTTCAATCTTATCTCGCTCGCAAATAATACTGGAGTAAAATACACCATCAACTAATTTGTGTATGATTACTTGTTTTACAACAATATCAAAACGTTCAGCAAAATTTTTAAATAAGTCGTGCGTAAGTGGGCGTGGTGGTTTAATTTCTTTTTCGAGTGCAATTGCGATAGATTGTGCTTCAAATGCTCCAATTACAATAGGTAGCTTTCTCTCGCCATCGACTTCGTTTAAAATTAGAGCATAGGCTCCGTTTTGTGTTTGGCTGTATGAAATTCCTTTTATAGATAATTTTACTAAGCTCATAATTGCTATAATGAAAGGTAATAAATACCCTGTTTTGTTGATTTAATGTAGTTATTAAATTGCGTGCAATTTTAATAAAAAAATGGGAGAAAAAAAACTGTCTGAAAACAAAGATACGATTATCTTGTTCTCAGACAGTAATAAATTAAACTCAGAAAATTAATTTATGATTGCTGTGTTTTAAAAGCTTTCATTTTTTCGATCAATTGTGGTACAATTTCAAATGCATCACCCACTATTCCGTAGTCAGCTACTTTAAAAAATGGCGCTTCAGGATCAGAGTTAATCACAACTTTTACTTTAGATGAGTTGATACCTGCGATGTGCTGTATTGCTCCAGATATACCAATTGCAATGTAAAGATTTGTTGCTACTGGTTTACCTGTTTGTCCTACGTGCTCTCCGTGAGGTCTCCATCCTAAGTCGGAAACTGGCTTAGAACACGCTGTTGCTGCTCCCATAACTGTTGCTAGTTCTTCAATCATTCCCCAGTTTTCAGGTCCTTTTAGACCACGGCCTGCAGATACAACGACTTCGGCATCAGCAATAGATACTTTTCCTGATACTTTTTCTACTGATTCTACTTTTACACCAAAATCATTAGCGTCTAGTGTTGGGTTAAAATCTTCTTCTGTTGTAGAAGTTGCGTTTTCAAAAATCCCGTAAGAGTTTTTAGCAAGTCCTAAAACTTTAACTTCAGTATCCATTTCAGTAATGTTGAACGCTTTGTTTGAAAAAGCAGTTCTTTTTACTTGAAAAGGGGATGTGCTTAAAGGAAGTCCTACTACGTTTGAAGCGTAACCAGCATTAAGTGCTACTGCAGCAAGTGATGCTAAGTAAATACTATCTGTAGTAGAAGAAAGTAGCACTAATTTTGCGCTCTCTTTGTCTGCTGCTTGCTTAATTACATCAGCGTATGCTTTTGCTGTAAAGCCAGCTAGTTGATCGTTGCTTACTTTTAGAACTTTGTCTACTCCGTATTTTGATAATTCTGAAACGTCTCCTGCATTAATTGTTAGTGCAGTTACTGTTGTTCCTAAGCTTTCGGCTACTTTTATAGCGTATGAAGCTAATTCAAAAGCTACTTTTTTGAATTTACCCTCAGCTGATTCTGCGTATATTAATATTGACATGATTTTTTATTTTTTTCGTCTTAAAGTTTGAATGTCTAATGTCATTGAGAGCATGCTATTTTCTTTTGACTTTCGACTTTTGGCTTTCGACTGTTTATTAAATTACTTTAGCTTCGTTGTGTAATAAGTTAATTAACTCATCAAGGTTATCAGCATTAATCAATTTTACAGCTGATTTTGGTGCTGGTTTTTCAAATTTAACTGCTTTAGTGTTTACAGCAGCATCAATTGGCTCTACTACAGTTAATGGTTTTGTTCGCGCAGTCATAATACCTCTCATATTTGGAATACGAAGGTCTTTTTCCTCTACTAATCCTTTTTGACCTCCAATGATCAATGGTAGTGAGGTCGCAACTGTTTCTTTACCACCATCAATTTCACGAACTGCTTTTGCAGTTGTTCCTTCTACCGTTAATTCTGTACAAGAGTTAAGGAAATTGTATCCTAAAATTCCTGCTACCATTCCAGGAACCATTCCACCATTATAATCTAGTGATTCTTTTCCAGCAATGATTAGATCATAACCTCCATTTTTGATTACTTCGGCCAATTGTTTAGCAACAAAAAATCCATCTGTAGGATTTGCGTTGATACGAATAGCTTCGTTCGCTCCTATAGCTAGGGCTTTTCTCAAAGTTGGTTCTGTATCAGGTCCACCAACGTTTACAACAGTAACCGTTGCACCTTGTTTTTCTTGGAACCAAATAGCACGTGTTAATCCAAATTCGTCATTAGGATTAATTACATATTGTACGCCATTAGTATCAAACTCTGAATCTCCATTAACGAAGTTAATTTTTGCGGTAGTATCAGGAACATGGCTGATGCAAACTAGTATTTTCATGATGTATTTATTTAAATGTATTCTTTTGTTTTACAAATTTAGAACAATAAATCGAATAATATACTATGCGTGCATAATATTTTTTTGTTAAACTATTACGTTTTCGTAGCCCGGATAGTAACGGCATCCTTCCTGAGCCTTCTTTAGGCTCAGGAAGATATAGTGAATAGCCGGAAAAAGCTCCCCATAATTTTACAGAAATTTATGCTTATAAATGGTTTTAAATATTTATTTTTGCTTTTCGAAAACTTGACTTACATAATATAAATATGAGAACGATACAATTTAGAGAGGCCATTTGCGAAGCGATGAGTGAAGAAATGCGCCAAGACGAATCCATTTACTTAATGGGTGAAGAAGTTGCTGAATATAATGGTGCTTACAAGGCATCGAAAGGTATGCTTGCTGAGTTTGGTGCGAAAAGAGTTATTGATACTCCTATTGCAGAGCTTGGTTTTACAGGTATTGCGGTAGGTTCAGCAATGAACGGTAATCGTCCTATTGTGGAGTATATGACCTTTAACTTTTGTTTAGTAGGTATAGATCAAATTATAAATAATGCAGCTAAAATGCGTCAGATGACTGGTGGACAATTCAATGTGCCAATCGTTTTTCGTGGTCCAACAGCTTCGGCAGGACAATTAGGTGCAACACACTCACAAGCTTTAGAGAACTGGTTTGCTAACACTCCAGGGCTTAAAGTAGTT
>CAXBGV010000136.1:0-7656 GCA_963975235.1 uncultured Flavobacterium sp.
TTTTCCATCTTTAATCGCTTTTAATCGTAATGTCACTGCATTTTTGTGTGCTTGTAAACCTTCTGCTTCTGCCATGACTTCAATCGCTTTTCCAATATTCTGAATTCCTTTTTCAGAAATCTTCTGGAAAGTCATTGATTTTGTAAAACTATCTAAGTTTACACCGCTATAATTCTTAGCATAACCGTTTGTTGGCAAAGTATGATTAGTTCCTGATGCATAATCTCCAGCGCTTTCAGGCGTATAATTCCCAATAAAAACCGATCCAGCGTTCTCGATTTGATCTATATAAAAATCATCGTTAGTAGTACAAACAATAAAGTGTTCTGGTCCGTATTCGTTGATTAAATCTAACGCAATTGTATCATTTTCGACAAAAATTAATTTAGAATTGGCTATCGCTTTCTCAGCAATTGCTTTACGAGGCAATTGGTCTAGTTGAATTTGAATTTCCTCTTCAACGGCATCAATCAATTTTTTGGAAGTCGAAACCAAAATCACTTGACTATCTGTTCCATGTTCTGCTTGTGACAATAAATCCGAAGCTACAAAAGCAGGATCAGCCGCGTCATCAGCAACCACCAACAATTCCGAAGGTCCAGCAGGCATATCAATAGCTACTCCAAACTGTGTTGCTAATTGTTTTGCAACAGTTACGAACTGATTTCCAGGTCCAAAAATTTTATACACTTTTGGAATTGTTTCGGTTCCAAAAGTCAAACCTGCAATCGCTTGAATTCCGCCCACTTTCAATATTTTAGTAACACCACATAAATTGGCAGCATATAAAATTGCTGGATTTATATTTCCTTTTTTGTCTGGTGGTGAACACAATACAATTTCTTTACAACCTGCTATGTTTGCAGGAACTGCCAACATTAAAACTGTTGAAAACAAAGGTGCTGTACCGCCAGGAATGTACAAACCAATTTTTTGGATTGGTCTTTTTTCTTGCCAGCATTGTACACCTTCAACCGTTTCTACTTCAACCTTAGCTGTTTTTTGGGCTGCGTGAAACTTTTCGATATTGCTTTTGGCTAATTGAATCGCTTCTTTCAATTCAGTAGGGACAGCAGCTACCGCGTTTTCAATTTCTTGTTGTGAAACTTCTAAATTTTCAAAGGTCACACCGTCAAAAATCGAAGTGTATTTGGCTACGGCCTCATCTCCTTTTTTCTGAACTTCCTTAAAAATTTCTTTTACTGTTAGTTCGATATCGTCCACCGTTTTAGTAGGGCGCTCTAAAATAGCTGACCAGGTTTCCGGTTTTGGGTTATATATTTTGTTCATGATTTTTAGTTTAAAGTTTAAGGTTTAACGTTAAGCACTGCTTGACAAACTCTAAGTCACTTACAACTTAATTACAGTACCATTTTTTCAATTGGGCAAATCAAAATCCCTTCGGCACCAGCGTCCTTTAATTGATCGATTACATCCCAAAACGTATCCTTATCAATAACAGAGTGCACACTGCTCCAACCTTCTTGTGCCAATGGCAAAACAGTTAAACTACGTAAAACAGGAAGAATTTTTCCAACTTCCTCAATTTTATCATTTGGCACATTCATCAAAATATATTTTGATCTACGCGCTCTTAGAACTGATTCGATTCTGAATTTTAAAGTATCTATTAATTTCTGAACATCTGGAGTCACTTTTGGAGAAACCGCTAAAACGGCTTCACTTTTATAAATAATCTCAACTTCTTTCAAATTGTTTTTGAACAAGGTACTTCCACTAGAAACGATATCTACAATAGCATCTGCAAGACCAATGTTTGGAGCAATCTCTACTGAACCTGAAATTTGGTGAATATCCACATTTACGCCAAAAGAGTTGAAATATTCAATAACAGTATTTGGATAAGAAGTAGCTATACGCATTCCCTCTAAGTCCTTGATAGATTTGTATTCAAATGCCTTAGGAACGGCAACAGAAACTTTACATTTAGAAAACCCTAGTTT
Source organism: uncultured Flavobacterium sp. (assembly GCA_963975235.1). GTDB lineage: Bacteria > Bacteroidota > Bacteroidia > Flavobacteriales > Flavobacteriaceae > Flavobacterium. The sequence goes on from CAXBGV010000136.1 coordinate 1,965, forward strand.
TTGAACTACTTGAATTCCTTTCCCTTTTTCGACTAATAAATTATCTCCAACAATAGCGATATCTACTACTCCGTCAATTAAATATTGTGGAATATCTGAATTTCTAAGGTATAAAACTTCAAGAGGAAAGTTAGACGCTTCGGCCTTTAACTGGTCAATTCCATTGTTAATTGAGATTCCGCAATCTTTTAAGATTTGGATACTGTCTTCGTTTAAACGTCCTGATTTTTGAATTGCAATTTTTAATGTACTCATTGTATTGATTTATTAAAATAGTTATGTCTGAGTACAGTTAGATTCAATAAAAAACCCGTTTGATGTACTCAAACGGGTTTTTAAATATGATGATTTACATGCATACCATTAACACATCGCTTGAGAGCAATAATGAAAATGATGATGATGTAAATTGTTTGTAAACATGACTTGTATTATTTTGAGTTGCAAATATAAATGTTTTTTTTATTAGTACCCAATTATTAGTTTAACTAAATATCATTATTTTGTTAAAATACTAATTTTCCCTTTTTTCATTTTTAAGTTGGAGATCTTCCTCGTGTGGCAAAATTGGATTTTGTAATGTATTTTGACGAATTTCAGTATGACGTATTTCTCCACCAGTAGTTCCTACGAAAGATGCAAGGACTACTGCTCCCGTAGCCAAGAGTAAAGTAATATAGGAAATAATTTTCGCAGATTTAAGGTTTTTGACAGCTGTATATAATGATCCGATACTAAAAGCAGCCAGAGCATAAAGCAAAATAGCAAGCTTCTCAGCTAATTCTTCATGTTCGTGAATAATATGCCTACCAATATTAGGCATGTCCTCGACCGCCTCCTCTGCGCCCTCACCCGTATACATGCTTGCAAATGCAAATACTGCTGCAACGATAAATAAAACGAAAGCGGTATTTTTTATCGCATTGTTTTTTAAGGCGAGTCCTGCGATTAGAATTCCAAGGCCAAAAATGGTCCCGATAATTGGAAAATGGTTTACCACTAAGTGTAAATGTGCGTCGTTCATAATTTTATTTTTAATTGTTGTTTTATACTCTTACACCGAAAATGTAGCCTACTAGTGCAGACAAGCCCATTGCAATTGTACCCCAAATTGTGATTCTTAAAATTGCCTTAGAGATACTTGAACCCCCCGTTTTTGCAGATAATCCACCTAAAAGAATTAGGAATAAAATTGTCGATCCATATAGCCAATATTCCATGCCCTCAATTGGTGCAAAAAGCACTACGAGAAGAGGTAAAACTCCACCGATTGTAAACGAAGCTCCTGAAGCAAATGCTGCTTGAATTGGGTTTGCTTGACTAATTTCATTAATACCTAATTCGTCTCTTATATGTGCCGCTAATGCATCTTTTTCAGTAAATTCAATAGCTACTTGCATTGCTGTTTCTTTTGTAAGCCCTCTTTTTTCATAGATTTGTGCCAATATATGTAACTCTTCCTCAGGCATTTCTCTAAGTTCTTTTTTTTCTCTTTCAATGTCTGCATTTTCAGTATCTGTCTGAGAACTTACAGAGACATACTCACCGGCTGCCATAGATAAAGCGCCCGCTACGAGACCTGCTACAGTAGCTAGAACAATTGGTTCCCTAGTAGCACTTGCAGCCGCGATACCAATTGCTAAACTTGAAATAGAAATGATACCGTCATTTGCTCCAAGGACAGCTGCTCGAAGCCAATTGCTTCGATGTATGTAATGATTATCTAAATAATTATCAATTGTTAGTTTTGAACTATCGTTGTCGTTTATCATAGCATTGAAAGTGATGTGCAATTTTCTCGAAAACCATTATATCTTCAATCTACTTTGAATTGAAAATAAATTTGTGGTTTTTTACAATTAATAATTATTTACTTTTATTTTAAATCATAAGCTCCCTTAATGAGGATACTACTCTTTGCATTTATTAGATTATCTGTTACCAATTCAATGAATTGATCATTAGTCTCTCCCATTTTTACAGCAACTTTCTTGAAAGAATAAGCCGATGTTGTCTTAGAATCCAATAAAAATACAAAATTATTATTTCCTTCTTTAATTATTGCTTCAATTGGAACAGATAGTCCTTTTTTACTAGCAACAATAATATTTGCTTCTACGAACATACCTGTTATGAGTTGTTGCTTGAGGTTTTCTTCTAAATGACCGTGTACGTTGATTGTTCTATCGTTTCCTTCGATCGATTTTCCTACTAGGTGTACTTCCGCCTTGAAAATTTCATTTGTAGCTTCGGGAACCTTGAATTTAATTTGCTGACCTTCTTTTACTTTTAAAATGTCTTTTTCAAAGACATTTAGTTCTAAATGCAAGTGATCTGTTTCTATTATTTCTAACAAAACATCGCCAGTACCAGCATACATTCCCAAATTAGCATTCATAACTACTATGTCTCCAGCAATTGGTGCATAAATAGTAATTACTGAGGTAAGGACACCTTTCTCTACGGCTGCCGGATTGATATTTAAAAGTTTAAGTTTTGCTTTTAAACTTTGGTACATGGCTTTAGTACGGCGGTACTCACTCTCTGCCTTCAAATAATTTTTTTGAGAAGTAATCTTTTCGTCATACAAAGTCTTCTGACGCTCGTATTCTGATTTTAAATAGTTGATTTGCTCTGCTACTTCTAAATAATCTTTTTGAATATCTAAAAATTCTGTGTTCTCTATCGTTAATAATGCTTGTCCCTTACTTACCTTATTACCTACTAGAAGTTTAGTAGATTTAATATAGCCTGGCACAAAAGTGGTTACCTTAGCTCTATTTTGCGGCGGTACATCTATTTTACCAGAAGCTTTTACACTAACATCAAAATCTTGCTCCTGAGGATTCCCTATAACCATTCCAGAAGATGCAAACTGTTCCTTTGTTACAGTTAGTAAACCAGTGTCTTTTGCGACAATTTCTTCTGTCTTGTTTTCTTTGCAAGAAAATAAAAATAGGGACAAAGTGAGTACGTATACTATATGTTTCATTATAAGTTATTTTGTATGTTGATGTATTGTGAGTCTAATTGTGTTTTATTGAAAAGCAGAACATTATCTAAGTAATCAATTTGTATTGTTGTGGCATTTTCAAGGCTTAAAATATACTGAAAAAAATCTATTTCGCCTTGCTTATAACTTGCATTAGCCACCTTTATAATTTCGTCTGATAATTTTTTATCGTATTGATTGTAGTAAGTTATTGCCTCTTGGTACTTCTCTAATTCATTCTTTTTTTGGCGAACAAATTGCTCCATTTTTTGTTCTTCATTTTGTCGTTGTTGCTCCCAACTTTTTAATTCTAACTGAGCCACCTTACTTTTGGCTAGGTTACCTCCAAATAAAATAGGAACAGAAATCCCTACCTGAAAACCATTAATAGACTGTGATAATCCTTTATTAGTACCTCTAAAATAATCAACATTTATATCTGGCAACCAATGTTGTTTTTGGAGAACAATTTGTTTCTTATAATTATTTGTAACACTTTCTAAATAAGAAACATGTAGCTGTTTATTTGAAGTACTATCCTTAGTCAAATACGGTTTCATTGTATTGTTTTTTATCGTAAATGAGCTGTCGGTTTGAACTAAAGCTGCCATCATTTCATATTCGGCTTTCTTGTCTTTGCCTATTTGAACTAATTTAGTTTTAATCTGTCTATATTTAGCCTGCGCAGTAATCTTTTCCAAGTAATTTGTTTCACCTAGTTCAAATCTTCTGTCGCTGGCTTTCGAAAAATTTTGGTACAAACTGTCGAGATAATGGTACCTTTTTTCTTGGTCTTGCCAATACACTATCTGATTGTAACTCTTAGATATTTCTAGCGCTACTTTGCTTTTTTGAAGTTCAAATTTAGCCTTTTCCTTTTCATAATCGGATTCGTAGACTTTGCGTTGCGCACCGTAAACAGTAGGAAATGCAAAACGCTGCATAACACCAATGACCTTCAAAGGTTCATTATTGAAAGCGATGTTGTTCTTGTCGTAGTTGTAATAGACATTAGTTTTATCAAACGTATACGCACTTTTGATATTGGCTTGAGCCTTATCTACTTGTAACTGAAAACCTTTTAATCCTTTATTATTTTTTATTCCATTTGAAATTAATTGATCCAACTCAGAATCCGGATTTTGAGCAAAGGCAAATGAGGTACTAAACAAAATGATTAGTAAGTAAGTTGCACTATTGTGTTTCTTGAATTTTGGTTTTTTGAATACCTTCTGATCAAAAACCTTAAATAATATTGGTAAAACTACCATGGTTAGAATTGTGGCAGTGAACAAACCTCCAATAACCACTGTCGCTAAAGGTCGCTGCACCTCCGCCCCTGCAGATGACGAAATTGCCATTGGTAAAAAACCAAGCGCAGCTGCTGCCGCGGTTAGTAAAACTGGACGCAATCTATCTGTAGTTCCTTTCAATATTAATTCGTCTATATTTTTCATTCCTTGATGCTTTAGTTCTTTAAAATGTTCAATTAAAACAATTCCGTTAAGAACTGCAATACCAAAAAGTGCTATAAATCCAACTCCGGCAGAGATGCTAAAAGGCAAGCCTCGAATCCAAAGGAATAATACGCCTCCCACTGCAGATAACGGAATAGCAGAATAAACCATTAGAGCTTCTTTGATCGATCCAAAAGCAAAATATAATAAGATAAATATCAAAAATAAAGCGATTGGAACTGCGATCATTAATCGCGCTTTTGCAGACTGCAAATTCTCAAATTGTCCCCCATATTGTACATAGTATCCCGTTGGTAATTTTATTTTGGTACTAACTATATTTTGAACATCAGTTACAACACTTTGTAAATCTCGGTTCCTGACGTTGATTCCAACCACAATTCTTCGATTTGTATTGTCTCGAGATATTTTAGCCGGACCCTCCGTGTAGTCAATTGTTGCTAGCTCTTGTAATGGTATTTGTTCTCCTGTAGGGGTTGAAACGTATAAATTTTGAATATCACTTATTCCTTGTCTATTTGTTTGGTCTAGTCTTATTACCATATCAAATCGTTTTTCTCCTTCAAAAACATTCCCTACAGTTTTTCCTGCAAAACCAAGTGCAATCATATCATTTAATTCTGCTATATTTAGGCCGTAACGAGCAATTTTAGAGCGGTCGTATCGCACAGTCATTTGAGGTAAACCTTCCGTTTTTTCGATAATAATATCAGATGCACCTTCAACTTTAGCAATCACTTTTTTTATTTCTTCGGCCTTTTGAGCTAAAATAGCCAAATCTTCACCAAAAATTTTAATGGCTACATCTGACCGTGTTCCTGATATTAATTCATTAAAGCGCATTTCAATAGGTTGCGTAAATTCAATTTCCATATTCGGAATCTGGCTTTCAATAGCAGCCTTAATTTTATCAGCTAATTCGTCCTTTGATTTTGCCGAAACCCATTCAGATTTTGGTTTTAACTTTACAATCACATCACTTTCCTCCATACTCATTGGATCCGTAGGTACTTCGGCAGCACCAATTCTACTTACGACTTGATCTACTTCGGGAAATTTTTTTAGAATTATATTTTCAATTTTAGTAGTTGTTTCAATAGTTTTAGTCAGGGTAGTTCCTGTTTTAAGTACGGGTTGAATTACAAAATCACCTTCATCTAAGGTTGGAATAAATTCTCCGCCCATACTACTAAAAACTACTACAGCCAATACTAATAAGCCA